>CALVXT010000017.1 GCA_944371545.1 uncultured Bacilli bacterium
TTGCTCTTTTTTTGCTTTTTTCCTTTTGTTATCACCTTTCACACGATTTTTTATTTTAAACTATACTTTTATCCTGGTTTAAAAGTGTCATAAATTGACATCTTTTTAATCTTTACGTATACTAATAATAACAAAAGGATTGATTAGGATGAGAAAAAAATATAAAGTGACATTACTAGGGATAGCCATATTGATTTTGCTTTTGTCTGGTGTAGAAGCCCATTATCAAATGTATAAAAGTGAAGAAAAAGATTTAAGCGCCTTTATAAAAGTAGCAGAGGGCTTGTCAATTAATTATTTAAATGGAACGGATATTCACGTTACCAAAAGAGAAAGTGAAGTAGCTTTTTCGGTTACAAATCAATTAAATGAAACTTTATATTATAATATTGATATTTTAAATATAAGTGGCTCTTTGGATGAAGTTACTTATCGTTTATCTTCGGATAATCCGAGTGTTAGTGAAGCCATTGGAAATTTAGAACAGAATGCGATTGCTTCGAGGGTTTCGATTGAGCCTGGAGTAACTCATCGATATACTTTAGAGATTTTAAATCCTAATTCTCATGATTTTTCTTTTCTATTAGTAATTGTTCCTGAATCTGTTGAGAATTCTTTTGCAAATACGATTTTAACAGATAATGATATTAAAGAAAGTACAATGACTGCTTTTAATGTCAGCGCGACAGAAAATGAAGGATTAATAAGACAAAGTACTGAGTTAGGAAATATGTATTATTTTAGAGGAAATGTAGCAAATAATTATGTTTCTTTTGCAAATAATCTATGGCGAATTGTTAAAATAAATGAAGATAATTCTGTAAAATTGATTTTAAATAATACTTTGGAAAGTTTAGCTCCAATGAATGTAACAGAGCTTGCTGGAAATAATGATTTTTTAACTAGTACTGCTTATCAGAATTTAACGAGTTGGTATACTACTTATTTAACTGAATTTGATGAGTTGGTTGCGAGTACTTATTATTGTTTTGATAATAGTGTATCTACGAATACTGGAGAAATTTCTTATCTTTCTAATACTAGATTATTTACAGATTATCTACCAAGCAATGTGTGTGGAGGTTTAAATGTTTCTTCAAAAGTAGGTTTACTTACGGCTGATGAAGCGGTGATGGCTGGCGCTAGTGCGGGTGAAAATACTAGTTATTATTTATACGTAGATGGCTTGCAAGCTTCATGGTGGACGATGACTCCTAATAAACGAGAAAACAATGTTATGTCTTATATGGCTTTAAGTACAAATGGTTCTTTAATTCGTGATGTTGATGAAACTTCGTCTATTTTCTTGAGACCGGTTATAACTTTAAGTCGTAAGACGCAAGTTACTGGTTCAGGTACTTTAGATGACCCTTATCAAATTGTTTAAAAGGCACAGAAAAATGTGTCTTTTTTGTTAATTTGTGCCAAGCACGTGTATATCTTTGTGTAAAAAATGGTGTATATACATATGTAAACTGTTCGAAAAAAGTGACTATTTTTAATTTTTTTTGGTAAACTAATAACAGGTGAGCAAGATGATGAATATATTTCAAGACATAATCGATATTTTTACGAGTTTTGGTATAGTTGATTATATATTATATATTGCTGTAGTAACTCTCATTATTCTTATCGTTTCTTTGATTTATGTCATGAAAAATGAAAATGAAGGTAGTGAAGAAGTGGAGTTAAAGGATGTGAGTGATGAGATGCAAGAAAAAATGCCTTTAAATGAAGAGTTGGATTTACAGAATATTGTGAATACACTTGATGAAAGTCCTAAACCAATTATTGATATGACGGCTTATGAAGAGGAACAGGAAAGGAAAGCTATTATTAGTTATGATGAACTTTTGCAAAGTGCAAATTCTAAAACTATTTCCTACGATGAAGAAAAATTGATTGATGATGTTATTCCTGTAAAAAAAATTCAAACGGCTCCAATCGAACTTCCTAAAGTTAAAATTGAGACAATTATTCAAAATTTGGATTTAAAGCCTAAAGAACCTAAAATAGAAATAGATGAACTAAGAACTTCTTCAAAAATGTTTTCTTATGAGAAGGAAGAAGCTTTCTTAAAAGCTTTGAAAGAATTAAATGAATTGTTAAATTAAAAGTTACGTGTTAAAATATGGGTAACTTTTTTTGTGGGGTGAAAAAGATGAAGTTTCAAATATATACTTTGGGTTGTAAAGTAAATGCGTATGAATCTGAGATGATGAAAGAAAAGCTATTAGCAAATGGTTATATTTATGATGAAGAAAAACCAGATATTGTTTTGATTAACACTTGTAGTGTGACAAATACTGCTGATCATAAATCTTTAAAAATGGTTAGACATTTTAAAAGAAAAAATCCTTTAAGTACGATTGTGGTATGTGGATGTTCTGTTCAAAATAATTCAGAAGCTTATGAAAAAGAAAGTGTCGACATTCTACTTGGAAATCAAAAGAAAAGTGAGATTGTAGATTTGCTTCAAAATTATTTTCGAACGAAAGAGAAGTTTCAGTATGTTTCTAAAGAAAGAAAAATTTCTTTTGAAGATATGGCGATTACAAAATTTACAACTCACACCAGAGCTTTTGTAAAAATTGAAGATGGTTGTGATAATTTTTGTAGTTATTGCATTATTCCTTATGTAAGAGGAAGTATTCGTCATAAGGATTTTGATTTAGTTTTAAAAGAAGTTGAAACCCTAGTAAATAATGGTCATCAAGAAATTGTTTTTACTGGAATTCATACTGGTTCTTATTTTAGCAATGGACATGATTTAACAGATTTGATACATGAAGTTAGTAAATTGCCTCTTTTAAAAAGAATTCGTATTTCTTCTATTGAGGTAACGGAACTTCAAGATGAATTTTTGCGTGAGTTAGCAAATAATCCTAAAATTTGTAATCATTTGCATATTCCTTTACAAGCTGGGTCTAATGTTATTTTAGAAAAAATGAATCGGAAATATATGCTAGATGAGTATCAAGAAATTCTTAGAAAAATTCGTGAAGTTCGTCCAGATATTTCTATAAGTACCGATATCATTGTGGGATTTCCTGGAGAAACTGAAGCTCTTTTTGAAGAAACATTAGAAACTGCTAAAAGATTTCAATTTAGTAAAATTCATGTTTTTCCATATTCAGTAAGAGAAGGAACTGCAGCAAGTCGGATGCCTTTACAGATTGACGAAGCTGTTAAACATGAACGAAGTAAAAGACTTATTGATTTATCTTCTCATTTAGAAAAAGAATATGCTGAAAAGTTTTTGGGGCATATTTTAGAAGTTTTAGTTGAAAAAAGTGGGGAAGAAAGTATTGGAACAACTTCGAATTATTTAAAAGTAAAAATAAATGAAAATCTTTCAAATAATGCTTTGGTAAAAGTAAAAATTCTTTCTTATAAAAATGGTATTTTGTATGGTGAACTTGTAAAAGAAAGTTTGTGTGCATTTTAAATATTTGTAATAGAATCAATTTAAAAAGTTGGTTCTTTTTTTGTTGAATTTAATGTTGGAAATATATTTGCTAGTACAAATTTTGCTTACATAAAGAAGAAACAACTGAATTCTTTAATTATGTCTAGAATTCTTTTGCTTTTTTTGATAAAATATTTGTAGAGAATAAAAGGTGATTAGAAATGTTTCAGTCTTCTGAGCTAAAAGTATTGCAATTATTTGATAATAATCGTTTTTGTGGTTTGGTAAAATATAATCCGAATATTTATAATAAAGCTGAAATGATAAGACCTTTTATACGTACTGGAAAAAGAGAAATTTTGTCAATTGGACGCGTTAATTATGCTTATTTAGATAATTTTATCATGAAATCTTTGAATGATATTTATGCGCATTTAAATGAAGGAAAAGACCCAGAATTGAAACGTCAAAAGATTGTGGAGTATCAAGAACTTTATGCATTATGGCAGAAAATTACTGTAGCTAGACAAAATAATGATTTGAATATATCTAGTTATTATGATGATTTAGTTTATCGATTGTACTTGAAAGGCTATCAGAGTTAGATGGCTTTTTCTTTTCCATAAAAAATGTGATACAATGAAGAAGGTGATGGATAGTGCAACAGATTGTAGGAAAAATCAAATCAACGATATTTCAAAGTGACACCGGTTTTTTTGTAGGAACTTTTCGTGTTAAAGAAACTCAAAATGAAGAATTAAAGGATTTGGTTAATAAAACAATAACTATAACAGGATTGCTTTTGGAACCTAATGAAGAAGAAATTTTTGAACTATCAGGAACTTATCAAAAACACGACCGTTATGGTTATCAGTTTCAGTTTCAAAGTTATGATAAAAAAATTCCGGAAGGAAAAGATGCTTTAATTGATTTTTTAGCTAGTCCTTTAATTAAAGGATGCGGTAGTAAAACGGCTAAACAGATTGTGGAAACTTTAGGAGAAAATGCTTTGGAACTTATAAAGGAAAATCAAGCTAATCTTTTATTAGTTCCAGGAATGACTTCTAAAAAAGCTTCAAATATTTATTTAAGTGTATTGGCTCATTCACGTATAGACGATATGTTGGTTACTTTGCGAGCTAAAGGATTTACGATGCAAGAAGCTACTAAACTTGTAAAAATTTATCAAGATAAAACTTTAGTTTTTTTAGAAGAAAATATTTATTTTTTTAAAGAATATATTTCTTTTGATAAATTAGACAGAATATTTTTAGAAACACATGATGAGATGGATGAGGTAAGACTTTTAGAATGCACCATTGAAGCTATGGAAAGAAGAAGTAATAGTAGTGGGGATACATATTATTTTTTTGATGAAATTAAAGATGCTTTAAAGTCTTATTTTAAAATTCTTCTTTTGGATGAAGATTTAAAACAAGTTCTTGAACTTTTGTTACAAAAAGAACGCATTTTTTTAGAAGATGATAAAATATTTTTAATGAGTTATTATCAGATGGAAGTAGATATTGCTCATATTTTGGGAAGAAAACTTACTTATCCTAAGAAGGAGTTGCAAAAGTTTTCTTCAAAATTACAGGAACTTGAAAATTTATTAGGAGTTAAATATAACAAAGAACAAAAAGAGGCGATTAAAGCTGCTTTAGAAAATCCTGTTTCTATTATTTCTGGTGGACCTGGGACAGGAAAAACAACAATTGTTCATGCCATTACGAAAATGTTTATTGAACTTTATCATTTGAGTCCGATTGATATTACAACAAGCATTGCTTTAATAGCTCCTACTGGAAGAGCTGCAAAAAAGTTGTCAATGAGTACACATCTTCCCGCTATGACTATTCATCGTTATTTAAAATGGAATAAAGATACAAATGATTTTGGAGTGAATGAAGAAAATAAAAATCATCATAAGCTTATTATTGTTGATGAAACGAGTATGATTGATACTTATTTGTTTTCATCACTTTTAAAAGGAACTTTAGAAAGTGCTCAAATAATTTTAGTAGGGGATACTTTTCAACTTCCGAGTGTTGGAGCGGGATTAATTTTGAACGATTTAGTTTTATCCCATCTTTTTTCTTATACTTCTTTACAAACTATTTATCGTCAAAGTGAAAATTCATATATTCCATTTTTAGCTAAGGAAATTAAAGAGCATCAGTTGGATACTTCTTTTAAAGAAAAGAAAGATGATTATAATTTTATACCTTGTGAGAGTAAACAAATTAAAGAACTTTTGAAACAAATTATTGAAAAGAGTATAAGTAAGGGATTAAAGGTTGATGATATTCAAGTTTTGGCTCCTATGTATAAAGGAGAAAATGGAATTGATAATTTGAATTTTCTATTGCAAGAACTTTTTAATCCGGCAGGGAAAAATAAAAAGGAAACCACGTATTTTGATATTGTTTATCGCGAGCAAGACAAAGTTTTACAATTAATAAATAATCCAGATTGTAATGTTTATAATGGAGATATCGGTTATATTACGGCGATTAAAGAAAAAGTTGATAAAAAGGGAATAGAAATTTATATTGATTTTGATGGAAATCAGGTTGTCTATTCTAAAGAAGATTTAAATAATATTAAACATGCTTATGCTATTACTATTCATAAAAGTCAGGGAAGTGAGTTTCCTCATGTGATTTTGCCTATAAGTAAAAATTATTATAAAATGCTTTATAATAAGCTTATTTATACAGGGGTTTCTAGGGCTAAAAAAAGTTTGGTAATTATTGGTGAAGAAAATTCTTTTTTGATGGCTGTATCTAATGATTATTCAACAAATCGTAAGACAAATCTTTTACATAAACTTTTAAATTATGTGAAAAATTAAGTATATTTTATCTTTTTTTTGGGCAACCTATAAATGAGGTGAAATAGTATGAAAAATATGATTATTGGTATGGGAATCGGTATGGCCGGTGGAATGGCTGTAGCATCCTATATGTTAACAAATCCAAAAACAAAACATGAAGCAAATAAAATGATAGATGACGCGGTTACTTCTGCTAGTGAAGCAATGAGTGATTTAAAGAAAACTATGCGTCGTAAATAGAAAGAACAGGAATTTTCCTGTTTTTTCCTTCATATTATTTATAGGAAGAATTATGAAAATTTTATTATTATTTTTCTTATTTTTATTCATTGATATTTGCTGTTGTGTTGTTGCAAAAAAGAAATGAAAAATTTGTCTAGAAGAGCCAAGTACGGTTCTTTTTTTGTTTTTGGTCATTGACAACGATGATGTTTCTGCATATAATGTATATTGCAAGGCACCATACAAAATGGAGGAAATATGAAAGAGGAGAAAATATTGTTTCAAATAAAGTCTTTAGAACAAAAGATTTATCAGTATTTTTTGCAAAATCATTCCCTTACTTGTACCTATCAAAAAATTTCTAAACCTACGCCGACACAAATTCAAATCATTGAATATTTAGTTCGTCATATGAACGATGAAGTATATCAAAGAGATTTAGAAAAAGTTTTTTCTTTAAAACGCGCTACAATCTCAGGGGTCTTGCAAACAATGGAAAAAAATGGTTTAATTTCTCGGGTAGTGGATGAAACAGATACAAGAAAGAAAAAGATTTTGTTACAAGAAAAAACGAAAGAAATTTTTTTGCAAGGGAAAGCAAAGATTGAAGAGATTGAACAGATTTTGTTGCAAAATATTTCTGAAGAGGAATTAGAAAACTTTTGGAAAACGTTAAATCAAATGAAAAAAAATATGGAAAGTGTTTTGAAAAAGTAAGTATGATGACTTATTAGATGGAAGGATGGATGGTATGTTTAAATTACTTAAGCAAATGAGAAAAAAAGATTGGCTACTTGTGTTAGTCTGTATCGCATTTATTGTATTCCAAGTTTGGCTTGATTTGAAATTGCCTGATTATATGTCAGAAATTACCACTTTGGTTCAAACTGAAGGCAGTGAAATGGCTGATATTTTACTAAATGGTGGCTATATGCTTTTATGTGCTTTTGGCTCATTACTTGCAGCGATTGTGACGGGGTATTTTGTAGCTAAAATTGCAGCAAATTTTTCTCGCGATTTACGTAAAAGAATTTTTGATAAAGTTGAAGATTTTTCTTTACAAGAAGTTAAGAAGTTTTCAACAAGTAGTTTAATTACAAGAACTACGAATGATGTTACGCAGATTGAAATGCTCATTGCAATGGGGTTGCAAATGCTTATTAAAGCTCCAATAACTGCTGTTTTGGCTATTACAAAAATTTTAAATAAAAGTTGGCAGTGGAGTGCATTAACAGGAGTCGCTGTTGTGATTTTGTTAAGTGTTATTGGTTTTTTAATTGCTATTATTTTGCCAAAATTTAAAATTGTTCAAAAACTTATTGATAAAATTAATGGAATCACAAGAGAGAATTTGACTGGTATTCGTGTTGTTCGTGCGTTTAACGCTGAAGAATTTCAAGAAGCTAAATTTAGTAAAGTGAATAATGATTTGACAAATTTACAATTGTTTAATCAAAAGAAATTAGCAATTATGCAACCTATTATGTATTTAGTCATGTATGGACTTACTTTAGGAATTTATTTTATTGGAGCTTATTTAATTCAAGATGTAGGACTTTCTGTTAAATTAAGCTTATTTAGTGATATGGTTGTCTTTAGTTCTTATGCAATGCAAGTGATTATGTCTTTCTTAATGCTTGCTGTAATATTCATGATTGTTCCAAGAGCTTCTGTTTCTGCGAAAAGAATTAATGAAGTCTTAGATGAAAATATTGAAATTCAGGATTTAGTAAGTGTTAGTGCGAAACCTAAGGAAAAGGGTACTGTAGCTTTCAAAAATGTTTCTTTCAAATATGCTGATGCAGATGAATATATTTTAAAAAATATTTCTTTTGAAGCTAAAAAAGGAGAGACGGTTGCCTTTTTAGGCTCAACTGGTTCAGGAAAGAGTACATTACTTAATTTAATTCCACGGTTTTATGATGCTACCGAAGGAGAAGTTTTGGTAGACGGAGTAAACGTTAAAGATTATAAACAACAAGATTTACATGATCTTTTAGGATATGTTCCTCAAAAAGCTGTTTTATTTAAAGGAACGATTAAATCTAATGTTGCTTATGGAGAAAATGAAAAAAATATTACAGACACTAAAGTGAAAGAAGCTGTACATGTTGCCCAAGCAGATGATTTTGTCTTAAAATTAGACGATACTTATGATCATGCAATTGCTCAAGGTGGTACCAATGTGTCTGGTGGTCAAAAACAACGTTTGTCTATTGCTCGCGCTATTGCTAGAGACCCAGAAATCTATTTGTTTGATGACTCTTTTTCAGCATTAGATTATAAAACAGATGCAACATTGCGAAAAGAGTTGAAAAAATATACGAAAGATGCAACTACATTAATCGTTGCTCAACGTATTGGTACGGTTATGAATGCAGATAAGATACTGGTTTTAGAAAATGGGGAATGTGTAGGTATTGGTACACATAAAGAGTTATTAAAAAATTGTGAGGTTTATAAGCAGATTGCTTTATCTCAATTGTCAAAGGAGGAGTTAGAGAATGCATAATAAAGGAAATGTAGGCGCTCCTGCCAAATCTTTTAAAGATGCCATTAAAAGATTGTTTAGTGAATTAAAAGGATATCGTAAACTCGTTGTTATTGCTTTAACATTGGCTGTGTTAGGTTCTATTTTATCTATTTTAGCTCCAGATCAATTGTCAAATTTGACTGACAAGATTTCTGAAGGTTTAGTGATAAATACAGATAACTTGCAGACGATAAGTGAAAAAATAACTGAGAATTTGAATGAAGAAAGAATTGGAGCAATTTTACGTCCAAATTTAACTGAGGAGAATATTCAAAGTATTTTGCTAGATCCAGCTATTTCTTCGGAAGACAAGGAAGCTTTACAAAATCTCTTAACGAGTGAAAATGTTACTGCTACGTCTTTTGCGGCTCTTTCTCCTGATATTTTGAATAAGATTTTTACAACTACAACTTATGAGGGTATTGAAATTTCAAAAGAAGATAAAATATCTTTTTTAGGTCTTGTTCATGGAGAAAAGCCAAATGTTAGTGATGAATTTATTCAAGTTGTTTTTCCAAGTATCGAAGTGTTAGGAACGACAATTCCTAGTGATGAGCAGTATTCTTTTCTAGTCACTTTGGGTACTTTAGATGAGAATATTGATACGGTTAGTCTTTATCAAAAAATGGATGAATTACCTACATCTATTGAAAACTTAATTGCGCCAACTATGGATATGGATGCGATTTTAAAGATTGTGTATCTTTTAATTGGAATGTATGTTTGTAGTGCTTTATTTACATATATTCAAGCTGTTTGTATGACAAATGTATCCAATAAATTCGCTAGAGATTTGAGAGAGAGAATATCTAAAAAAATCAATTCATTACCTCTTAAATATTTTGATAAACATTATACAGGAGATACTTTATCTAGGGTAACGAACGATGTAGATACAATCCATCAATCTATGAATCAATCTTTAGGTTCTCTTGCTAGTAGTATTACGCTTTTTTTAGGAACTATTTTCATGATGTTTATTACGAACTGGATTTTGGCTCTTACGGCTATAGTTTCTAGTTTGATTGGTTTTGTTGGAATGTTGTTTATTTTGAGAAACAGTCAGAAATACTTTGTTAAAAGACAAGAAGAATTAGGAAATTTAAATGGTCATATTGAAGAAATTTACTCTGGTTTAAATGTTGTAAAAGTTTATAATGGTAAGAAAGCTTCTGATGAAAAATTTGATGTCTTTAATCAAAACGTTTGCGAGAGTAGTTATAAAAGTCAATTTCTTTCAGGTTTAATGATGCCAATTATGAATTTTATCGGAAATTTTGGCTATGTAATGGTTTGTATTGTTGGTGCTCTTTTAACTGTGAATGATGTAATTTCTTTTGGCGTTATCATCGCGTTTATTAGTTATGTAAGATTATTTACTTCACCATTATCTCAAATTGCTCAAAGTTTAACTTCACTTCAATCTACAGCTGCAGCAAGTGAAAGAGTATTTGAATTTTTAGATGAAGAAGAAATGAGTAGTGAAAAAGACTTTGCTTTAAATTTAGATGAAAAGAAAGTAAAAGGAAATATTGAATTTTCACATGTTGTATTTAAATATGATGATGCATTAGAACCAACGATTAAAGATTTTACTGCTAAAGCAAAAGCAGGAGAAAAAGTTGCAATTGTCGGGCCTACGGGTGCTGGAAAAACAACTATGGTGAATTTGTTAATGAAGTTCTATGACATTAACGGTGGAGATATTCTTATTGATAATGTTTCCACAAAGGAAATTACGAGAGAAAACGTTCATGATTTGTTCACAATGGTTTTACAAGATACATGGTTGTTTGAAGGAACTATTAGAGAAAACATTGTGTATAACAGAGAAAATGTTACAGATGAGCAAATATATGAAGTATTAAAAAAGGTTGGATTAGATCATTATGTTAAAACTTTGCCAAATGGATTAGACACTATGATTGGTGAGAATGATGATTTATCTGCTGGCGAAAAACAACTTCTTACTATTGCAAGAGGGATGATTAATGAGTCTCCATTCTTAATTTTGGATGAGGCAACAAGTAATGTTGATACGAGAACTGAAGAACTCGTAAGTAAAGCTATGGATGAACTTATGAAGGGAAAAACTTCTTTTATCATCGCGCATCGATTATCAACGATTAAAAATGCTGACTTAATATTAGTTATGAAAGATGGAAATATTATCGAACAAGGTAATCATGAAGAATTGTTAAAGAAAAATGGCTTCTATGCAGAACTTTATAATAGTCAATTTGAATTATAGAAAGAAGGGGACACATGAAAAATATTGTAATTACGATTGAAAGAGAATACGGTTCTGGAGGTAAATATATTGGAGTAGAAGTTGCAAAGAGATTAGACTATAAGTTTTATGATAAGGAACTTCTTAATGAAATTTATGAAAACAATGATTGTAACTATGCTTTGCTAGAGGAATTTGATGAGAAAACAAAGTCTTCCTTATTAAAGTCTTTAGGATTAGTTAGCATTGAAAATGATAGTATGTTTACAGAAGAAAAATATCATGGTTTAGTAAAAGAAACTATTAAAAAACTTGCTGAGTCTTCTTCTTGTGTATTTATTGGAAGAGATACGAATCAAATTTTAAAGAATGAAAAAAATGCAATTCATTTCTTTATCTATGCAAAAGATGAAGAATTTAAAATTAGAAGAAAAATGGAACGTGAGAATTTAAGCTATGAACAAGTTAAAGAAAAAATGCATGAAGTAGACAGGATGCGTAAGAAATTTTATGAATCTTTAAATAAAGGACATACTTGGGGAATTAAAGAAGATTATGATTTCTGTATTGATTCTTCCGTTTTAGGTGTTGAAGAAACCATAAATTTGATTGTTGAAATTGTAAAAAAATTTCAAGAAAAAGAATAAACATGAAACAAGTGTAAAAGCTTGTTTTTTTCTTTTTGATTAAGTTGCTAAAGTATGTGGGCGTATGTTACAACAATAACGTAATAAATACGATAAAAAATAAAATATGTTTAAAGAAAATATTTTTTAACATACTAAAATTAAAAGAAAGGGATATTTATGATAAAAAGAAAAAAGGTTACATATGTATTATTATTTATTTTTCTTTTTATTCTAGGAATATTCTTTTTATATGAAAGAAAAACAGAAAAATTTAGTCAAATAGAAAATAATGAAAAAATAGAATTAGCAATTTACTTAAATGATGAAGAAACAAATACAATTCCAACTAAAGATAGTGGATACTACTTAGATTTAGAAAAAAGTAGTTGTACCAATAATGCAATTATACAGTTTGATACAAATACATGGAGTCCAGTCATAAAAAATATGAGTGAATATAAAACAAGATG
>CALVXT010000018.1 GCA_944371545.1 uncultured Bacilli bacterium
GAAGCAAAATATACAGTATATAAAGATTGTAGTAATCAAACAAAGGTATATACAGAATCAAATTATGGAACATGTAGTAAAACATGTGGAGGAGGATTACAATACCGAGCTTATCAAATGAAAGATATCAAAACAGGGACAATATGTACAACAGGAAAAGACTCCAAAACATGTAATAGTTTTAGTTGTTGTAATGCTACTCAAATAAGTGGATATGGAAATTGGTCAGCATGTAGTGTAAGTTGTGGTGGTGGAACAAGGAGTAGAGAAGTATATTTAAAATCTGCATATACTGGAGAATCTTGTGGCACGACTTTTGAAAGTGAAAGTTGCAACACTCAGTCTTGTCGAACCTACTTAGTGAAACAAAACCAATTAAATGGCATTCACTTTACAGCAACACAATCTTGTTATGGAGGAAGTGCGGTAAGTTATAGTGAAGATAACGGATATCCAAATATCCGAGCAGGATTATATAATTCTAAAGTGGATGGTATTATATACACAGAAAAAGTTGATTTAACAAATGTCAACACTTTATATCTAACTTATGATTTATCAACGTTAGCAGGTGGTCGTGTAGAATGGAGACTTTACACGAGTAAACCAAGTTCTTGTAGGGATTCTTCCAGTTGTGGATATATTTGCAGCATAGGATATGATTATAAATACAGAGAATATATTTATAGGCAAACAGAAGCTAATTATAATAATCCAGCTTATATCAGCAATGGTACAATGTCATATGATGTCTCAAAAATAACAGGAAGTTATTATATAGGCTTTTATGTCGTCCCGGCCAGAGACTCAGAAGCTGATTCGGAAAATTATTTGTCATTTACAATAAAAGAATTGTATTATTAATAAATAAAAAATATGTTAAAAATACAAACTTAAAAAAGAATTTATTGATTTAAATAGAAAAAAATCATATAAATTTTTTTGAAAATAAAAATATAAAATAGTTAAAAGAAAAATCGAGATAAATAAATATCTAACAAAAAATTTATGATAAAATAAAAAACTTGCAAAATTTCCTTTTTTGTTGTATTATCACTTACGTATTTATTTAAGGGGATGAGTTTATGGACAAAATCATAAATATCGCAGTTGTCGCTCACGTTGATGCTGGCAAAAGTACATTAGTAGACGCATTATTAAAACAAAATGGTGCTTTTAAGGCTCATGAAGAAGTTGGAGAACTAATCATGGATAGTGATTCTATTGAAAAAGAAAGAGGAATTACAATCTATTCAAAAAACTGTTCAATTCATTATAAAGATTACAAAATAAATATTGTGGATACTCCAGGTCATGCTGATTTTTCAAGTGAAGTAGAAAGAGTAATCAAAACAGTAGACACAGTTGTATTAATTGTGGATTCTTCAGAAGGTCCAATGCCTCAAACAAGATTTGTTTTGAAAAAAGCTTTAGAACAAAACTTAAAACCAATATTGTTTATCAATAAGATTGATAAGAAAGATGCTAGACCAACAGAAGTCGTTGACATGACATTTAATCTTTTCGTGGAATTGAATGCAACAGATGAGCAATTAGATTTTCCAATTGTTTATGGAGTAGCAAAAGATGGAAAATGTTCATTGGACCCAGAACATTTAGAAGAAAATATTGAACCGCTTTTAGAAACTATTGTAAATCAAGTTTCACCATTCGAAGGAAATGAAAACGACCCATTGCAATTACAAATAAGTAACTTAGATTATGATAATTTCTTAGGAAGATTAGGAATTGGCCGAATTACCAAAGGCGTAGTCAAAAATGGAGAAACGGTATCTTTAGCTAGAAATGATGGAAAAATTGAAAACTTCCGTATTTCAAAACTTTATGTTACCGAAGGAATTGAACGAGTTGAAAAAAAAGAAGCATATTATGGAGATATTGTAACAATCGCTGGTTGTGCAGATATTTCAATTGGAGACACAATTTGTAGTAAAGATCACATTGATCCGCTTCCTCCAATTGTAATCGAAAGACCTACATTATCTATGAACTTTTTAGTTAACAACGGACCTTTTGCTGGTCAAAGTGGAAAATTTTTAACAACTCGCCATATTAAAGAAAGATTAGAAAGAGAACTTCAAACAAACGTAGGTTTATTAGTTGAAGAACTTCCAAACTCTGATGGATATAAAGTAAGTGGTCGTGGGGAATTACACTTATCTATATTACTTGAAAATATGCGAAGAGAAGGTTATGAACTTTGTGTATCAAAACCAGAAGTATTATTTGAAGAAATAAATGGTCAAAAATGTGAACCATTTGAAAGAGTAATTATTAATTGTCCAGGAGAATATCAAGGAACAATAATTAATGATTTACAAGAAAGAAAAGCAACATTAGAAGTGGTTTCTACGACAGATGAAGGATACTCTCATCTAGAATTTTCAGCACCTACTCGTGGGCTTATCGGCTACAGAAGTGCTTTCATTACAAATACAAAAGGTGAAGGAATTATGGTTCGAAGTTTTGAGGACTATAAACCATATGTTGGAGAGATTACAAGAAGAAAAAATGGCGTCCTAGTATCAATGGAAAACGGTAAAGCTTTAGGCTATTCTTTATGGAACTTACAAGATCGTGGAACACTTATCATCGACCCTGCAACGGATGTATATGTAGGTATGATTATTGGTATCCATAATCGTGATAATGATTTAGATGTAAATCCATGTAAAAATAAAAATCTAACAAATACCAGAGCTTCTGGTTCAGACGAAGCAATAAATTTAACAAAAGCAAAGAAATTTACATTAGAAGAAGCGTTAGAATTTATTGAAGATGATGAGTATGTTGAAGTAACACCTGACGATATTCGTCTAAGAAAAGCTATATTAGACCCAAAAGAACGTTTTAGAAGTAATCGATAAAAATCAATCAAAAATCAAGATTGATTTTTTTAAACGAAGAAATTCTTGAATAAACTTTCACTCTTTAAAAATAGATATTTTTAAGGTATAATAAATATACTAAAACTAATTAGAGGTGAAAAATGAAAAAAATTAAAGACTTATGGAATAATAATCGTGTTTTGGTTGTGCTATGTACGATTATTATTATTTGCTTTTTAATAATGGGAGCAGTAGTAATCAAATACTTTATAGGATTTAATTCCTCAGAATATGGTGATCGTTTAGAAGATATTGAGAGTCTGCCATTAAAAGATGAAGATCGTACAGCTATTGAAAACAAAGTAAAAGAAAATGAAAATGTAACAGAAGTATCTGTACATACCCAAGGAAAAATCATTTATATTCGAATCGTATTTACAAATACATCATTAGATAGAGCTAAAGAAATTGCTGCAACAACATTAGAAGTAATTAATGATGAATATAAAGCTCATTATGATATTCACTACACATTAGTACAAGAAGCTACAGATACAGTAGAAGGATATACAATTATGGGGGCTAAGAATATTCGTAATAGCTCAACAATTATATGGAATAATAATACCCCAGTAACTAAAGAGGAATAATTTATGAAAAAGAAACCAATAATAATAACTGCAGTCATTCTGATATTTCTAATTGGAGTAGGATGTTATTTCTACTTTTCAGATGAAAATCGTCTGACCGCTGAAGAACGAAGATGGCTCAATGATAACACATCAAATGTACAAAACATTTATGTAGTTAATGATGTCAATATTTTTGGCAATCTTGGAGAAGGAATTTATTATCAATTCCTAGAAGATTTTACAAAGGATCAAGAAATAAGTTTTAATCCAATAACGATTACAAACACAGAAGAAAGCACTGGGCTTGCTTTAGAAGTAGGAAATGGTTTGCCAACAGATGCTCTAAATTTTTATACAGATCATTTCATTTTAGTTGGAAAAACAAACGAAAACATTACAGATAGTAAAAATATTAAAAACAAAAATATTGGAGTTTTAGCTAGAGATGCAGAATATATTCGAAAATATTTTACTTCTTTAGAAGAAAATACTTTTACACCATTTGAAACATTTGAAGATTTAATTACTAACTTAAATAATAATACATTAAACAATATTCTTATTCCAAGAATGGAAAATATGGATAAAATAATCGAACAAAACTATTGGATTCAATATCATTTCAGCGATTTAACAAGAAATTACTATATAAAAGATGAAACAAATTCAACTCTTTTTCAAATATTAAAAAAATATTATAATTCATGGCAAGAAGAAAATTTAGAAACAAAAATTTATGAAGAAGAAAGAAGACTTTTCACAACTAGTCTTAAAATATCAGATACAGCCTTAGATGAATTACAAAAAGAACCGTTAGAATATGGATATTTAAACTATTTTCCTTATGAAATATATGGTGATGGCAAATATGGTGGAATTGTAGCTCAATATTTAACAAGATTTGCTGAATTTGCTAATATCGAAATTGATTATCAAAAATACAATAGTGAAAAAAAATATACAAAAGATGTAAACAATAATGAACTAGACCTTTATACAAATTTTTCAAATCTAGGATTAAATGGTCAAGAAATCAGCTTGAATTTACCCATAATATTTGATATCTATGCTCATAAAGAAAATCCAATTGTTATTGAATCAATCGAATCATTAAAAAACAAAGCAATTTATGTTGAAGAAAATTCTTATTTACAAACTAGATTGTCAATACTAGACGGTTGTACTTTAAAAACATTTAATTTATCAAAAATTGATTCTATTTTAAAAGATGAAGAAAATCTTATTTTATTAGATCATCAAGTAGGAAACTATTTGCTAAAAAGTTCTTTAAAAGACTATACTTCAAGATATACATATAATTTGAATGTCACGTATTCATTAAAATCTTTAGGAAATGAAACATTAAATACACTCCTAACAAGATACTTCAACTATTTAGATAACAAGGTACTTACAAATATAGGAATTCCAGAAAGTGAACTATTAGAAAAACGAGGTTCATTTATTGGGAGTCTTGCGAGATGGATACTATGGACAATTATCATTATTGCAGGTATTTTATTACTAATTTATCGTTCAAGTAAAAAAGTAAGATTGCAAAAGAAAATTAAAAAAGAAGATAAATTAAAATATATAGATCAATTAACTTCTTTAAAAAATCGCAATTATTTAAATGAAAATCTTTCTACTTGGAATAAAAATACCATATATCCACAAAGTGTAGTGATGATTGATTTAAATAAAGTTCAAGAAATTAATGATACATTAGGATATGAGCAAGGGGATAAACAGATTAAAGCAGCAGCAAATATTTTGATTAAAACACAACTAGACAATTCAGATATAATTAGAACAAATGGAAATGAATTTATGATTTATTTTGTTGGATATACTCAAAAACAAATAACAAGTTATATGCATAAATTAAATAAAAATTTTAAAAACTTACCATTTGATTATGGTATCTGTATTAGTTATAGTATGATTGATAGTGATTTAAAATCAATAGAAGATGCCATTAATGAGTGTGTAGAAGATATTAAAAAACAAAAGGAACAAAAAAAGGACGAGGAAAAATGAAAGTAATAAAGAGAGCAAAACAAGGTCTAAAAAGATTATGGAATATTTTAGCAAGAACAGATATGCTAGTCTTGCCAGGCCAATTAGCTTTCTTTTTTTTATTAGCAACCGTACCGACAATTACTTTAATTGCATATGGAGCATCTTTATTTAATGTTTCAATGGATTTTATTTCAAATTTTCTTTTAAAAGCATTTGGTAGTGATATTGCCTCATTAATCACGCCAATGATTAATGATATTCATGTTTCTTTTGAGTTTTTAATACCTCTTTTTGTTGCGTTTTATGCTGCAAGCGGTGGAGCAAGTTCAATAATCGTTACATCAAATCAACTTTTAAATTTTGAGAATTCTTCTTTTCTAAAAAGAAAAATTAAAGGACTAATTATGACATTAATTTTAATTAGTTTAATCGTTTTCCTTCTTTTAGTGCCAGCTTTTGGTGATAAGTTTATTGAGATGATTAAATATGTGAATATGAACCAAGCAGTAACAAACACAATTACTTTTATTATAAATGTATCAAAAGGACCCATTTCCTGGTTAGTTATTTTTTTCCTAGTAAAAATCATTTATACGATGGCTCCTGATAAAAGAATGTCAAGTAGTTATACGACAAAAGGTTCAATCTTTACAACGCTTGGCTTTGTTGTGGTAACCTATATTTATTCATATTATGTAAATAATGTGGCTCATTATGACTTGCTTTATGGAGGACTTTCTCACTTTGTTGTTTTAATGATCTGGTTTTATTTAATCGCGTATATTGTTACAATTGGAATTGCTATAAATGCTGAAGAACTAGATAACAGGCAAAAATTGGCAGTAAAAAAAGAGGAAAATAAACAATAATATTACTATGCACACCGATATTATTCGTGCATTAAATAAATTTCATCTCTTTTTGATGAAAAAAGAAATGAAAGATAATATCGAAAAGAGAAAAAAACTTCTCTTTTTTTATTTTTAAGAGTAAAATACTACTACAGGTGAGATAATGAAAACAAACGAGTTTATAAGCAGAGCTTTAGAGTATGCAACTGCAATATATAAATTATATAAAAAATTAAACTTGTATATTTCTCAAAATATGCAAGAAAACAAAGAATGGCAAAAAACAATTGAATACATATATTTAGTAGAAGAGATGGAACATCAATTATATGTTAGCATTTTACCGGCCTCTTTAATTTGGATTAAAAGTACTAAAGAGAAATTATTAGAAATGCATTCTGAAAAAAACTTTAAAAGCACATTAAATTTTTATATAGAAGGGGAAACCCAACAAGAACAAATAATAAGAAGAGTCGAGTCTAAATTAAATAAAATACCTTATGACAATATCTTGTTTGGATTAGAAATTACAGATCCCTCAAACTATATTTTTAATGACTGGCTAAGGATGTATTGGCAAAGAATAAAAAAGAATTCTAAAAATCCAATTGTTCAGGAAATGATGTTCCGACTTGCTTATTTAGATGAAACATTTGAATCTCTTTGTATAAGAAATGGTTTTTCTTTGGAAACGAATTATTTGCCAATTTTAAATAGAGAACAGGAAGAAAAATATCCAGAAGATTATCGATATTACAAGGAAGAAACGGGAATTGCTTTGGTTCTTGATGAATTCAAGTGGCTAAGCGATAAAAGAAAATTTGATTTACCACTTTCTTTAGAAGATAATTTACGAGAAGAATGGATAAGAATGGTTTATGAAAATATTTCTGCAGAAGCTCAAGAAGAATTAATAAAAATGTTAGAGGAGATAAATGTAGAATTTTGTCAAAAATTAAATTTAACAAAAAAGAAGTTATTTCACTAAAAAAATGACTATTTGAAACCGAGAAAAAAGTATAGTATAATAAAAGCAATCGGAGGGGTATTATGCTAGCGTATGGAAAAAATGTACTATTAATGATGAATCCAAAGGAAATTAAAAAAGTGTATTTAAGTAAAAGTAAAAATGATGCGGAAATTAAAAATTTTTTAAAAGACAATAAAATTCACTTTGTGGTAACTTCAAATGATGTTTTAAATAAAATGGTAAAAGGAAATCATCAAGGCGTAGTTATTGAAAGAGAAGAGTTTAAATATTTTGAACTAAAAGATATTCAAGACGAAGAATTTTTAGTGATTTTAGATCATTTAGAAGATCCTCATAATTTTGGGGCAATTATTAGAACGGCTGAAGCTGCCGGCATAAAAACGATTATTATTCCTAAAGACCGCAGTGTAAGTGTAAATGATACAGTAATTAAAACAAGCGTGGGGACCACAAGTGATGTAAAAATTGTTAAAGTAACAAACATAGCAGAAACAATAAAAAAATTGCAAAAAGAAGGATATTTTGTGTATGGAACCTCTATGGATGGAAAAGATTGCAGAGATGTAGATTTTTCTGGCAAAAAAGTCTTGATAATTGGAAATGAAGGTAAGGGAATAAGCAAAATCGTAGAAGAAAAATGCGATGAAATAATAAGTATTCCAATGAAAGGTGAAGTAAATAGTTTAAATGCATCAGTGGCTGCCGGCATTTTGATTTTTAAAATGGGAGGTTTGTCGTGAAGTACAATGAAGATGATGAATTTCTATTTGACATGATTTCAGAAAGTAATGAAGAAGTAAGAAACAGTTTATATGAAAAATATGAGCCATTAATTAAATTTATTGTCAAAAAATATACAGCAACAGCCGCCCACTATGGCTTAGATTACAATGATTTAATTCAAGAAGCAAATGTTGGTTTTACCGATGCTTTAAATAGTTATGACGAAAAAAAAGATGCGAGTTTAAAAACTTTTATATCTCTCTGCATAGAAAGAAAATTAATTAATGCAATTAGAAAAATTCAAACCAATAAAAGCCAAATGGAAAAAGCCAATCTTTCCTTAGATTATGATTATGATAAGCAAGGCCTTCCATTGATTGATGTGCTAGGCGATGAAAACGCCGACCCTTTAATTAAATTCAGCGAAATAGAACAAGAGGAAAATTTAAGAAAAAACATTCAAGAACAATTATCAGAAAATGAAAAACAAGTATTTAATTTATTATTAAAAGGATTAAATTATAAAGAAATCGCAACTTTACTTGACAAAAACGAAAAACAAATTGATAATACTATTCAAAGAATTAGGGGCAAGGTACGCCAACTTTTAAAGGAGGAGTAAAAAGTGACGAAAAGAAAATGGATTATTACCGGAGCAACTTTAGGAATTCTTGTATTATTTGGTTTAATTTTACTAACAACATTCAACTTTCAAAATGAACATGAAAATATATCGGAAGATTTAACAGATAACGAACCAGAAGAAATTATTTTTCAAAATAGCAGTGACATGAGTGAAGCAGATATTAGAATTCTTGTAGAAGAAAAAAGAATAGCGCTAAAACAATTTTTTGAGAATGCCAAATATTATAATATCAGTGAAATCAGTAGTGATTATACGAAAGAAGACGATGAACAATACATTGTTGTGGATGAAAATTTTTTAAATGAATTTCGAGCACTTGTAACAGAAGATGTATATGGACGTTATTGGGATGAATTAACAGAAATAACACCCGACAAGGATGTTTTATTAAATAGCCGTGTGCATCGAGGTCCTAAAGATTTATTTGATAGTATTGCTTCAGAAAGTGCAATCTCGTTATACAATGTAAATGAAGAAATTTTAATTTTAGAATCTGCAACGAATGATCGAATTGTTGCTAGAGAAAACATAAAACTTTGTCCAGAAGATACAGAAATTTGCTCTAGAAATGATTTTTATCGTCTAATTTTAGAAAAAGAAGAAGATATTTGGAAAATCGCAGAATTTCAAGAAAAAGTTGAATAAAAACACTTGCAAAGCTACAGTAGTTGTGCTAAATTATAAGTAACAAACACGTAAGTGTTTTTATTTTGGAAAAATTTATGAGGTGAAAAGAATGGCAAAAAAAGAAGCAGAAAAAAAAGTAAAAAAACAAAAAAAAGAAAAGAAACCAGGATATTTTAAAGAAGTAAAAGAAGAAATGAAACAAGTGACATTTCCAACATCAAAAGAAATTGTAAAATATACAATTGCAACGATTGTAATTGTTGCCTTTTTAGTAGTATTCTTCTTATTAATTTCTGCAGCATTGTCTTGGGTAAGGGGGGCAATTTAATGGAAAAATTATGGTATGTTGTAAATACTTACTCAGGGCATGAGGAATCTGTAAAAGAAAAACTAGAAATGCGTACAGAATCAATGGGAATGCAAGACCATATTTTTCGTGTAATTATCCCAGAAACAACTGAAATTGAAATAAAAGATGGTGTAAAAAAAGAAAAAAAGAAAAAAATGTTTCCAGGCTACGTTTTAGTAGAAATGATTATGAGTGACGAAGCTTGGTACATTGTAAGAAACACTCCAGGTGTAACAGGATTTATTGGCTCAAGTGGAAAAGGCGCAAAACCAACTCCGTTATTACCACAAGAAATCGATCGTATCTTAGTCAATATGGGAATGAGTAGAATGGATATTGAATCAGAAATGGCTGTAGGAGATAAAGTATCTATTGTTGATGGTCCATTCAAAGGTATGGAAGGTACAGTTAATAACATTGATTTAGAAAATAATCGAATTGTTGTTTTAATCGATTTATTTGGTCAAGAAACTTCAGTAGAAGTTGAACCATATCAAGTAAATAAGGCATAGAAATATGTCTTTTTTATTATTCGTGCGGAAAATCTGCACGCCAAACATATTATTCGTACGAAAAATCTGCACGCCAAACATATTATTCGTACGGAAAATCTGCAAAAAGCTTGAAAATTTAGATAGGATAATGTAGAATGTATATAGGTGATAGATATGCTAAAAAGAAAAATTGAAAAAAAGTTGATAGAATGGAAAGAAAAAGAAGAAAAAAATTGTTTATTAGTAAAAGGTGCAAGACAAGTTGGTAAAACATTTAGCATAGAAAAATTTGCAAAAGAAAATTATGAAAACTACGTTTATATAAATTTTGACGAAAATGAAAACTATAAGAGTATTTTTGATGATAATTTAGACGTAGATACAATAATAAAACAAATGTCTATTAGAATACCTAACATAACACTTGTTCCACATAAAACTTTGATTTTTCTTGATGAGATACAGAACTGCCCTAGAGCAAGAACATCTCTAAAATTTTTTTCTATGGATAAACGCTTTGATGTTATTGCTTCAGGATCGCTCTTAGGTATTAATTATAAAGAGGTGCCATCGTATCCTGTAGGATATGTTGAGCACTTAGAAATGACATCTTTAGATTTTGAAGAGTTTTGTTGGGCAAATGGAGTATCAGAAGAGTCAATAAAGGATTTAAAAGAATATTTTGATTTAAAAAAGACAGTTCCATTAGCTATTCATGAAAGAATGTTAGAATTGTTTAAAAATTATATTGTTATAGGAGGAATGCCAAGGGCAGTTTCGAATTTTATAACCAATTTAAATTATCAAAATGTTTTAAAAATTCAACGAGATATTTTAAATGATTATAGTGATGACATAATTAAATATGCTGAAGGGCAAGAAAAGCCAAAAACAAGAGATTGCTTTTGGTCTATCCCAAAACATTTAGCTAAAGATTATAAAAAATTTCGCTATGGATTGGTAGAAAAAAATGGAACATCTAGAAAATATGCTGGAAGTTTA
Organism: uncultured Bacilli bacterium; assembly: GCA_944371545.1. Lineage (GTDB taxonomy): Bacteria > Bacillota_I > Bacilli_A > RF39 > UBA660 > Ventrenecus. The sequence continues at coordinate 11,187 of CALVXT010000018.1, forward strand.
ATGTGGCTGTATGATGCCGGAATTATAAATTTCTGCTACAATCTTTCGAAACCAGAACTTCCATTAGAAGGTAACGCTAAAAATGATATTTTTAAGGTTTACATGAGAGATACAGGATTATTAGTAGCAATGTTAGAAGATGGATCAGCCAAAGATATTTTAGATGGCAATTTAGGAATTTATAAAGGCGCAATTTATGAAAATATAATTGCTGATATTTTTACAAAATCAGGAAAAAAATTATATTATTTTGAATATAATTCACAATTAGAGATAGACTTTTTTATTCGATATGAAAATAAAGCGACAGCTGTAGAAGTGAAATCGGCAGAGAATACCAAAGCAAAATCTTTAACGTCAATTATTAATAATTGGCATGTGGAACAAGGAATAAAGTTATCTACAAAAAATATCAACGTTAAAGATAAAATTATAAATTATCCGCTATATATGGCAATATTTTTGTAAAGTAATCTTACAAGGTTAATAAAATCATTTGTTAGTAGGTTATAATAATAATCAAGAATTTTATTTTTTAGTTATTTTGTAGAATAGATTCATTTATAGGTTTAAAAAATTCAATAATTTCAACATGAAAGAAAAGACAGAACCGACGCATGGTTTCTAATGATGGATATCGATCAATTAAAGAAAGGGTTAACATGTCACTGTAGGCTTGAAAAGATATGTCAACTCCTTCAGCTACTTGAGCTCTAGAATATCCACTATTATAATGAATTCTTCGCAAATTTTTCTTAATTAAAAGATAAAATTCTTTTTGTGTGTACTGAGAACCTTCCATTTTCTAACTCAGGATAAAAGTATAGTTTAAAATAAAAAATCGTGTGAAAGGTGATAACAAAAGGAAAAAAGCAAAAAAAGAGCAAA
>CALVXT010000019.1 GCA_944371545.1 uncultured Bacilli bacterium
AAGTATAGAAAAAAACTCCAGCTACTAATAAAATACATACTATAGTAAAGATTGTTATTCCTATTTTTTTAGGATCTCTTTGTTTAAATTTTTCTAATTTCATAAAGCATCATTCCTATTCTAATTTTTTTAAAAGAAGAGTGGAAAAAGGTAAAGTTTAAGCTGTTAGGACTACTCGGAAACTATGATTACTGTTCACATGACCGTCTGTATTCCCAAAGGCAAACACGCCAGCCTCTGAACCATACCGATAACTACCTCCACGAAAAAACCACGGATAACTAGCCCAAACAAAATAAGCGTGGTCGGCGTACCAACTACTAGTTTGCCTAGTTTGAGTTAAATATGTTGCATTAGCAAAAGGACCCATTTCACCAGTTGCATCTCCAAGTATCCTTCTTTGAAATTGCTCATCAACTGTGGCATAGGCATAGGTATCATAATACTTACTGTTCGGGAAATCATATCCTCCTGTTAATTCTGTTGAGCCTGATGTGTCATTATCACAATTTGGACATCCAAACGTTCCATTAAATCCTGAATTATATAGACTATTTCTTCCGCTCATTGGGTTACCATTTTGGTCAAGCATTATTCCCATCACATATTCCCATGCTCCACCAGACATATCATAAATTCCTGATATATTTCCTGTTGTGCTTGCTAGTACACTGTTTGGATAAGCTGTATTGCATGTGCCATCATTACAATATTGATTACATTCTTCGTTAGTTGCAGTATATCCACAAGTTGGTTCGTTGTTGGCTGCATATCCTGTAATATAATCTGAATTATTATTTATTCTTACACTTGCTTGAGAACCATATGCGCTGTGTTGTAAGTAAGCAACAGCTCCCCATTCTGTATTCTTCATCATATGACTATCTAAATCTCTTTGATAATCATATGAAGTATAAAATGCATTAGCTACTTGGATATTTCTCCATGAACTAACATTTGGTTTTATTTGTATTGCTTCTCCATTTCTTATGTTGTCACTATCCCCATCATTTCGACTCGTTTCAAATTTACCAACCCACATTCCATTAGAATTGAAAGCGGTAAAAGCAGGGTGGGTTAACCAATCATCTACAGTTGTTCCGTTACTTACTGGTGTATCAATACTCTCAAAGGCAATTTGTATTGTTTGTTCAGCATTTTCTACTGCTGTTAAATCAGCATAATTTCCTTCATCAAAGATTTGATATCGATATCTTGGTATCCAGACAAAGTAAGATTCTATAGCACTTTCTAATATTTCATCTCCTGGCTGATAATTTATATTTGTACTTTCATCTGTTAATATGATTGCATTGGCCCATTGTTTATTTTCGTAGTTATACCACTCTGATGATAAATCAGCTCTTTTTACTGTTCCATCACTTTCTATCGTTACTGGTATTAATGGATCTTTTAATACTGGATCTGTTCCATTTAATATAGTTTCTGTATATGGTGTTTCTGTAGTTGTTTTTTTTGAGATTAATCTTACTGTTACTTTTCCATTAAAAATTTGACCTTGTTGAGCATTTTGATTTCCATTATTTTTATATTCATATACTAAGTAATAGGTTGTCTGTTCTAATGTCTCTGTATTAAAATCAGCTTGTTCTAATATAATTTGGGAATTAGTTGTTAATGCCTCTGGTCCATATACTAGTTCTGGTGTCCCATTAATTGTGATTTCATCTTCTTTATAAAATCCTTCATTAGTTTGTACTATTGTTCCTTCTTTTTTTTCTATATTATTTATTTCTGGTGTTGTTGTTTTATAAAGAGTTATTTCAATATCATTACCAAATGCTTCTGGTACATTAGCTTCTAAATCTATTTCATATATTCCTGTTCCTGATTGTGAACCTTTTTCAATAGTGAATGTTTGTATTCCTTTTTCTCCTGGATATATATTTACTCCTGTATAAGTTAATTCTCCATTGTAACTAATGTTTCCTATTGAACCAGATGTTAGAGAAGTATTATTTTGATTTTCTCTTTGTACGTTTGCAACAAAATAAGCAAATGATGTAGTTATTCCTATTATAAATATACTTGCTATAATAATACCTAAACTTACCCAATGTGTTTTATTCATTTTTTATCACACTCTCTTTATTTTTGTATTTTTCTTTATTATTTATGGTGTTAGGACTACGCGGAAATCAATAGAAGAAGTTACACGACCGTAGTGATTTTCAAAAGCAAACATGCTAGCATACAAACCATCTGTATGATTGCCTCCACGTAGAAACCACGGCTCACTAGAATAAACAAAATAAGCTTGGACGGCGTACCAACTGGATATTTGACTTGTTAAGGTCAAGTAGGTAGCATTTGCAAATGGTCCCATCTCACCAGTCGCATCGCCTAGTATCCTTCTTTGAAATTGTCCATCAACTGTAGTATAACCATATGTATCATAATATTTTTTATCTGGAAAGTCATATCCTCCAGTAAGTAAAGTAAGTCCTGATGAGTCACCGTCACATGTTGGGCAGCCAAGTGTTCCATTGAATCCTGAATTATACAAACTATTTCTTCCACTCATTGGGTTACCTTCTTCATCTACCATAACACCCATCACATATTCCCAAGCACCTCCACTCATATCATATATTCCTGTTATATTTCCTGTGGTACTTGCTAGTATACTATTTGGATAAGCTGTATTACATGTTCCATCATTACAATATCGATTACATTCTTCATTTGTTCCTGTGTATCCACAAGTAGGTTCATTATTTGCAGCATATCCTGTTATATAATCTGAATTGTTATTAATCCTTACACTTGTTTGAGATCCATAGGCACTATGTTGAAGGTAGGCTACTGCTCCCCATTCAGTATTTTTCATCATATGACTATCTAATTCTCGTTTGTAATCATATGAAGTGTAGAATGCATTAGCTACTTGAATGTTTCTCCATGAACTAACATTGGGTTTGATTTGAATAGCATCACCATTTCTTATGTTGTCACTGTCTCCACCACTTCTACTTGGTTCAAATTTACCAACCCACATTCCATTAGAATTAAAAGCGGTAAACGCAGGATGTGTTAACCAACTACCTACAGTTGTTCCATTACTTACTGGTGTATCAACACTCTCAAAGACTATTTGAATAGTTTGGTGAGCATTTTCTGTACTTGTTAAACCAGTATAATTTCCTTCGTCAAAGATTTGATATCGATATCTAGGGATCCAGACAAAGTAACTTTCTATTGCACTTTCTGGTATTGTATCTCCTGGCTGATAATTTGTATTTGTACTTTCATCAGTTAATATGATTGCATTGGCCCATTGTTTATTTTCGTAGTTATACCATTCTGATGATAAGTCGGCTCTTTTTACTGTTCCATCATTATCTATTGTTACTGGTATTAATGGATCTTCTAATACTGGATCTGTTCCATTTAATATGGCTTCACTATAACTTCTATCAAAATACAAAGTACATTTTGTATTTCTTTCAGTCATATTTAATACTTTAACTGACCAATCTGTTTCATTAAATTCTACACTTGCACCTTTAGTACAGTTCGTTTTCTCTCTATTTATTTTATAGCCTTCACCTTTTTGAGGCATAGTCTTTGAAATAACATCATCTACATAAAAAGCAAAATATAGATCTCCATTACTTCCTACAGTTCCTTCAATAATATTAAAATCTTGTTGTACTTGAAATGATGCAAAAGAAGTATAAAAAAATACTCCTGCTACTAATAGAATACATACTGCAGTAAAGATTGTTATTCCTATTTTTTTTGGATCTCTTTGTTTATACCTTTCTAGCTTCATAAGTATCTTTCCTATTCTTTTTCTATTATGCTCATTTTAAGAATACCACATGTCGCACATTTTAGCAACTTGCTTTCTTTTGAGGAGAGAGTAAATCTTAAATGATTTAAGAAAAAATGTTGTAGAATATTTTTTAGTTTTATTTAAATATTTTTGAAACACTAGTTGTGCCAATCATTTGTCAAAAAATGGTTTTTCTTTTAGTTTCTTTTTTAAAATGGTTTATAATAGATTTAAGTAAGTGGTGATATTTTGATACCAAGTGTAATAAAAAATTTGTTAGTTAAAATTGAACAAAGTGGTTTTGAAGCATATTTGGTTGGCGGTTTTGTAAGAGATGCTTTATTATGTCGTAAAACAAATGATATAGATATTGCAACTAATGCTTTACCTAAAGATTTAACTATTTTATTTGGTCCTTCTTTGAAAACTGAAATGTATGGTTTTTATCATTTGAAAATTGAACAGTATACTATTGATATTACGACCTATCGTAAAGAAATTGGTTATGTAAAAGGGCGTCTTAGTGAAATGGCTTATTCTTCAAATATGATTGAAGATGCAAAGAGACGAGATTTTACTATGAATGCAATTTATATGAATAAAAATGAAGAAATTATAGATCTTTATGATGGAAGAAAAGATTTGAAAGAGAAAAAACTAAAAATGATTGGTAATCCGGGTTTACGATTGGAAGAAGATCCTATTCGAATTTTACGAGCAGTTCGTTTTGCTTCAATGTATCATTTGGAAATGGATAAGTCTTTGAAAAAAGCTATTTTAAAGACGAAAAAGAATTTAGAAAATGCTTCTATAGTAAAGATTCGTAAAGAGCTTGACGGGATTTTACTTGCAGATGGTTTTTCTTTATTGAAGAAACTTGGACTTTTAAAAGAGCTTGGAATTATGAATCAAAAAGTAGTTTTTGTGAAAGACCTTTCAGGGCTTTGGGCACAAATAAAAACTAACCGTGAATATGTGGTGGAAAAAGAATTAAAAATTCGTCAAAAAAGTATTGCAGAGCAATTAAAGTGTGGTACAATTAAGGTGCTTGATTTGTATTATTTTGGATTTTATCAATGTTTAACAGTTGCTAAAATCTTGAAATTTCCTGTAAAAAAATTGGAAAAAATGTATCAAAATATGCCTATTCACTCAAGAAAAGATATTGTTTTAACAGCGGAAGAAATTCAAATCTTTAGTGGTGTGAAAGGTGAGATGTTAGGTAAGCTTCTAAAAGATTTAGAAGAAAAAATTGTATTAAAAAAAGTATTGAATACTGAAGAAAGTATTCAAAAATTTGTAAAAGAGTGGAGGTAAAAGGGATGCCAAATATTGAGTTTTTAACAGAAAAAAGATTTACTTTAGCTACTCATTTGATTCAAGTAGCTGTTGAAAACCATCTTTCTTTGGTAGAATTTTTACTTTTAATGTATTTTGAAGATGCAGAAGATAAAACTTTTAATGTAGATAAAATTAGTAAAATTTTAGGAATAGAAGAAAAAGATGTTTTGGTTTCTTTTAATCGGTTGCTTTCTTTAAATTTTATTGAATTGGAAGCTTGTAAAGATGAAACAAATAAATGTTGTGAAGTAATCAGTTTAGAGCCTTTATATCGTAATATTTATGAAAAGAAAGTTAAGAAACAGGAAGAAAAGAAAAAAGAAACGATTTTTGATTTGTTTCAAAAAGAACTTGGAAGAAGTATTTCACCTATGGAATATGAAATTATTAATGCTTGGCTTTTGAAAGGGTTTAGTGAAGAACTTGTTTTGGGAGCTTTAAAAGAAGCGGTTTATAATGGAGTAAGTAGTTTACGTTATATTGATAAAATATTGTATGAGTGGCAGAAAAAAGGATATCATAATATGACTGAGGTAGAAAGTGGGTTAACGAATCGAAGAAAGGAATCAGAAGTATCTCCAAAACTTTTTGATTATAATTGGTTAGAAGATGAAGGATAAAATTGAAGGAATTATTTCTTATTTAGATGAACTTTACCCTGATGCTCGTTGTGAGCTTAATTATACAGAAGATTATGAGCTTTTAATTGCAACCGTTTTATCTGCACAATGTACTGATAAAAGAGTAAATGAAGTTACTAAAGTTCTTTGGGAAAATTATGATATTTTTTCTTTAGCTAAAGCTAATCAAAAGGATATTGAAAGTATTATTCGTCCGGTTGGTTCTTATACAAAAAAAGCAAGTTATTTAATTTCTATTGCTAAGAGTTTAGTAGAAAATTATGAAGGACATGTTCCTAATAATCGTGATTATTTGGAAAGTTTGCCCGGTGTTGGAAGAAAAACGTGTAATGTAGTATTATCTAATATTTATGATATCCCAGCTATCGCGGTTGATACACATGTAGAAAGGGTATCCAAGCGATTAGGTTTGGCTTATAAAAATGACGAAGTTTTTGTTGTTGAACGTAAGCTTATGAAAAAGTTTCCAAAAGAAAAGTGGAGTAGATTACATCATCAGCTGGTTCTTTTTGGTCGTTATAAATGCAAAGCCATAAAACCTTTTTGTGAAGATTGTAAGCTTAAAAGTTTTTGTAAATATTTTCAGAATAAAAAATAAAGTCAATCTTTTTCAGACTGACTTTTTTTATTTATTCATTTTGACAAGTATTTGAAACGGTTATTTTTCCAGAAACTCTTATTTGACTTTCTTGATAACTTACGGTATATGTAATTGTTTTTTCTCCTGTTGTTGAAGTATCTACTTCACTTGCAGTTATTGTAACTTCATCTGTAACATCTACACCATCATAGGTGGCTTTAATTGCTTTTTTGGCATCAATAGTTCCATTTACAGGAACGCAAAGGGTGGATGCGGTGGCTTTTAATTTATTTTCTTCTGGTGAATCGCCTTTTATTGAAGCTTTGATTTCTATACCGTTTGATTGGTTTGTTTTAAAAATACTATAAGCACTTTTTACAACAAAGGTATAATTTCCACTCGTTGAAGCTTTATATGTATAACTTGTTTTATCTGTCCATCCTAAGCTTGTTAAGTTTCCATTTTTATCTTTTAAGTATATTTGATATCCAAATGTTCCTATTGAAGAGGTATTATACGATTCATAAATTCTCATATATTCGGTTTCAAATAATTCATAGCTATGACTATATGTTTTTTTGTAGTTAGCAAAGTAATTTGCAAATTCTGTACGTACAGCGTTTGTGTTTAAGGCATCTGGTGATTTGGCTGCATCCCATGAAAGGATAATCGTATTTCCATCAATTTCGCTATCTCCATTTGAAGCATCAGCTAATTTTGCAAATCTTGTTGATGTTTCACTAGGTTCAGTACCTTCTTTAAAGTAAGCTGTGTATTTCATATTATCTGGAGTGTATTCACTTGCCCGTTTGGTTGGAAGCGTGTTTCTTTCAACGGTAACACTTACAACTGTATCGGGTTTGGTAAATTTTTCATTTTTCGTTAAAATATTATTTGCTAAATATGCATTTATTTTTCCTCGTGTAGGAGAACCTGTGCTACTTGTTAAATAATGAGTAGAATCTTCGTCTTTTTTATCATACGCGTAGATCATTGAAATAGAGTATTCTGTGTTGTATGTGTTCACCCAATGTTCTGGAGTAGCATAATAAGGAATTCCTTTTTGAGCAGCAGTTGCTTCATCATAGTTTGTTGTACCTGATTTAGAAGCAATAGAACCACGTAGATTCCAGTTGATTGATCCACCAACACCTTCTCTGGTTGCTTGAAGTAAAACATCGGTAATCATCCAAGCTGTTTCTTCACTCATTGCTCTTGTTTTTTCATATTTATATTCGATTGTTTCTTCAGTTTGAGTATTTATGATTTTTGTATAGGAATAAGGTTCGATGTAGTAACCATTTCTAGCAAATGCAGCATAAGCCGCGGAGCTTTCTAATGGGGATAATCCTTGTGGCCAACCACCAACCGAATAAGATTCATGTAAGCTGGTATTTCCATCTGAATCCATATAATTATCTTCATCAATACCTAAATTATTTAAAAATTGTTTTTTATTTTCTTCTGTGGTTTGATGAAAAGCTTCTAGTGCAGTTGTGTTTCTTGAAGCAGATAGAGCATCTTTAAGGGTCATGACTCCTTTAAAAGAATTATCCCAGTTATTTAAATAGCCTCCACCATTATAAGCATATTTGAAATCAATAAACATCTGTCCTGTAGAAGCATTGTTATATTCGATTAATGGACCATAGTCTATCAGTGGCTTCGCAGTAGAACCTGGTTGTCGTCTAAATAATGCGCGGTTATCTCCTGTTTTAACATAGTTTCTTCCTGGTCCTAAAGCAGTAATTGAACCATCGACTACACTTGTGACTGCAACACCTACTTGAATTTTGTCATCTCGCCATTCAGCAGCGGCCCCATTTTGCATGTTGTTTATGACATCTTGAACGGATTTATTGAATGTTGTGTAAACTTCGTATCCTCCTCTTGAAATATCTATTCCTTGTTTATCTTTAATTTCATCAACAACATAATCAATTAGTACTTGATATGGAGTAGAGGAAGCTTGTTGAGGAACAATCAAGGATTCTACTGAAATACTTTGAGCATCTTTCATTTCTTGTTCTGTTATATAACCATGACGATTCATTAAACTTAAAACGGTATTTTTTCTTTCGTTTGCATATTCTGGATAAGTATAAGGATTGTATAAAGACGGATTATTTACCATCCCAACTAGTAAAGCACATTCTGGTAAAGATAAATCGGAAACGGTTTTATCAAAATAATATTGACTTGCTTGTTCAACTCCATTAATAGATTCAACATTGTTATTTCCAACTGCAAACCACCAAGAATTTAAATACATTTCAATAATTTGTTCTTTGGTGTAATTTTTTTCGATTTTGAAAACAGCCATATAGATATCTTGAAATTTACGAATGATTCCTTCAATACCCGAATCTTCATAAGATGTAAAGTAGTTTTTAGAAAGCTGCATAGAAAGGGTTGAGGCTCCACCAGCTCCGCTTCTTCCTAAAACTTGTCCCATACTAGCCATTAAAAATCTAGCTGCATCAAAACCACTGTGTTGAAAAAATCTTGAGTCTTCAGTAGCAACTAAAGCATCGACAAGTACTTGAGGAAAATCCTCATAATTTTTTATAACTCGATCTTCAGTACCAATTCTCGTTAATTCTGTTCCATCACCCCAAAAGATGATTGAGGATTCGGATTCATATAGTTGTTCAGCAGTAAATTCTGGTGAAGTAAAAACAATATAAAGGCCAAATGCGATTACGATTGATGCTATAGCAATACCCATTGTAATAAATACCATACATATTTTTGTTCCAATATGACGATTTTTCTTTGGCTTTTTGTCTTTAGGTTTCTTTTCTGTTGTTTCTTTTTTCGGTGTTGTTTTTTTTGCCTTTGTTTTTGCTTTTTTTACAGATTCTTTAATTTCTCCTAAATTTTTCAATTTTAATTTTTTCTTTGCCATTTTTTACATCCTTTCTAAATAAACTTCGTCGACTATTTTTAAATAGTCTAAAGCTGGATTATAACTTTCTTTTATAACAAATCCTTTTTCTTTAAGATATTCATAAGGAATACTTTTTCTTGTATTTTCATCTATAAATTTTATTAAATCTTCTCCTTTTATTAAAAAAATTTGATTGTTCATTTTTATTATTACAAAACAAATGCCTCCATGGTTTATTACTTTTTTCATATATTTTAATTGATGTTCATGAAAGTTTGCCAAAGGAAAAGATGTTTTTTTTTGAGTTTCTTTTGCTTCAAATTCAATATATTTTCCTTTATATATTCCATTATAATCTAGAGTTGATGGTGCTTTAAAATATCCATTTTTTATAATTCTTCCATGTTCGGTATAGACAGCTTCGCTGATACCGATAGGGGTAGGTTTTTTATAAATCAAAGCAATATCTTTTTCAACATAATATTCATTTGTTTCATTAATTAGGTTTTCTAAATTCATTCCCCGGTTGCTATAATTTACTGTTTTGTATCCAGTTTTTTCGATTTTGTTTGGGTACAACATATAGATCACCTTTATACATTATACAATAAATGTTTATTTTTTTAAAGATAGAAGTGTTTTTGAAGTTTTATTTGACAGGTTTTGTCGAAAGACTATTCTTCTACTTTTCATTTTTTTAAAATATTTGTGGAGGGAATAAAAAATGTCTTTTGATATGATTTTTAGTCAGTTGTTGGAAAATTTAAAGGAAGTAGATTTACATATTGCTTGTTTAGCTTTAGAGGATGTTTTGAAAGAAAATAAAATTAAGTAACTAACTTGTTTCTAAAATGGTTGAGCTTTAAAAAAAAGGTGCTATAATAATTGCCATAGAAATGAGGAATTATGCAAACTTATATGATTTTAGCAGATGATAATTCATCTATATCAGAAATTAATCAGTATTATGAAATTCATCAATATTTAAAAAATTGCAAATATCAAGGATTATATGTAGCCACAAAAGGTGAGGAAATTTCTTATCAGGCATATTTGGCATCACAAAAATGTGATTTTTTAGTTGTTATAGGCGGTTATAAAGTTTTTTATGAAACAATTCTGGGAATGTTAAAGGCTAAGAAACAACAGAAAATTTTTGATTCTGTACCTATTTTATATATTCCTGATGTATTAAAAACTGCATTAAGTAGAAATTTTGGATATATAAAATCGTTAAGTTTGTATATTCAAAGATGTTTAGAAAATCCAACTGCTTTTTTAGACGTATATCAATTTAATGAAAATATTTTTACATCTTTAGCTTTGGAAAATTGTGAAAATTTTTGGATTAAATGTATGCCAAATACTTCGAATTCGTATGTTTACTTAAAAAAATTATTTCAAAAGTATTTATTTTTTGATTTTGTTACAGATGAAATGCAATTTGTTATAGACGGGAAAAAAATACAAGGAGAATATGTTATGAGTTTATTTGCTAATTTTCGCTATTTAGATAGGCATAAGATTTTTCCGAAAGCTGTTTTAAATGATGGAAAGTTAGATATTTTATTGATAAAAAAGATTTCAAAGTTTTACGCATTAAAGGAGTTAACAGATTATTTAAATGGAAAAATTCCTTTAGATGAACTTTCTTTTTTGGAACACTATCAAGGAAATCACATTGAATTTTTTTCAAATCATCCTGAGCATCATTCTTTTTATTTGGATGAAAATAGATATGTAAAAGAGTCAGATTATAATCAAATTTTACTTTTAGATCGGGTAAAAATTTTTAAAGGAAATTCTTGGTAGTTTTTAATCGGGAATTGACAAAAAGTAAAACAATTGTTAATATGATTTAAGAAGGTGGTAAATGTGTTAAGTGAGAAAATCGTATTAAGCCCTGAAGAAATTTACGAGAAAGAGTTTAAAGTTGATGCGCGTGGTTACCGTCCTCAAGAAGTGGATAATTTTTTAGATTTAATTATTAAAGATTATTCAGAGTTTATTAAGTTGATTCGCGGTTATGAACGTGAATTGCAAAGTATGAGTGATGAGAATTCTAAGCTAAAACAACAAATTAGAAAGCTTCAAACTGAACTTGAAGCACAGGAAAGCAGTTCTAATTCTTCTAATATTAATAATGTGGATTTGTTAAGAAGAATTAGTCAGCTTGAAAAAATAGTTTATAGTAAAATGAGTAATAACTAAGGCAAATGCGGCATACTTGTTATGTTGAGGAAAGTCCTTGCTCGCACAGCCTGAGATGGTTGTAGTGTTTGTGCTTAGGGAAAAAATAACCTAAGGTAGATGAATCTAACGGCTCTAAACGAACCTTGAATGGTTTTAGTAGGTGTAAAAGTGCCAAAGTGACGAACAAAAGGGAAACCTTGGAAGTGGAACGTGGTAAACCCCGCAAGCGAGAAACCCAAATTATGGTAGGGGAGCTACTGCTAGTAAATGAACGATGCAGTGGACCAGCAATGGTAGATAAATATTTGCCCCGTATATTTTACGGACAGAACAAGGCTTATTAGTTATTATTTTTTTATTTTATAAAGGAGTGAGTATCTTGTTTGCGATTGGAAAAACTTTTGCGGAAGCAAGAGAAAAGACAGGAGTTTCTTTAGAGGAAGCTTCTGCGGATATTCAAATTAAAAGTGTTATTTTAGAAAATATTG
>CALVXT010000020.1 GCA_944371545.1 uncultured Bacilli bacterium
AATTCATCAGGTATTAACTTTACTGAAGTATATGCTGAGTATAACTATTCACCCCTTACAAACTAGTACACAGCGTATATTTTTAAAACTTAAATTATCTTTCATTTGTCTCACCATATCCTAGAAATATTATAGCTGATTTCACTTTAAATTAAAAGTCATTTATTTTCTTACAATTTAAAAAAGTTGATTTTATTTTCAACTTTTTATTATTTATGGGGTTAGAACAAGACGGAAACTAACAGTACTAATCGTATGACCGCAAATATTGCAAAAAGAAACTGTGGATAGTGTGTGAGCCAAAAAAATAAGCTACACTATGTAAAAATTAGATAAGCAGTATCAATGAAGAATGCTTATCTGTCTAGTTAAAAGTTAAACAATTTTCAACATTAAATGTATCCATTTTTTTTCTGTTGAATCTCTTAGGTCATATATCTATTTACAATGTTTTCTTATATTTGTCCAATCTGTTTCTATTCAATTATTAATATATTTTTTTATTTCGTTGTCTATTATGGAAATACATATTTATCATTTTTAATTTCTATATATTCATTGACTTCAGAGTCTAAATATTGCTCATTTATTACTTCTTCTTTACTTAACATGTATTGAAAAGTTTCTCCTGCAAACGCATTTCGCGTATTATGGGAAGTTTCCTGATTCTTATACTGTTACTAATTCTAAATTTAATTCTTTTATAAAATCATTTAATAAAATCATTATTTGATCTACTTCTATATTTTTTGCATAGCTATTCTTCTTAGAATAAGAATTCCAATTTGTTTTTATTCTATCACTATCAATTATTGATTTAATAATCTGACTATAATCATTTAAGTATTCAAAAGATTCTCTTTTAGTAAAAGTATTATTAATTGCATCTTTTAAGATATTTATATCAAATTCATTTCTTAGCTTTGTTAAAAAGAAATATATATCATAATAATCCTTCATTCTACTATTATATTTACCACGTCTTAAAACGGTTTCTAATTTTTCAGCCAGTATAGTTTCAATATTATAACTATTGATTAAAATACTTCTATCTTCAAATAATAAAGGATATTTAAACTTCAATTCTCTCGGTGTTACTTTGTCACCTGTTGTAATATCAATTTCCAAATTCACTTTAGTATTATTTACTCTACCAGTAATATGATATTTATTTCCACCATATACATCTTCTTCTCTTATATCAGAAATATTTACAAGATCAAATTTAACTCCATCATTTAAATCAATAGATAGTATCTTATTTAAAACACTTACCATTTTATCTTTCAAAATATCTATACCAATAATTGTAGTATCCATATCTTTAGTTGTTCTATTTTCTACGCCAAACATAGCAGCAAGTAATAATCCGCCTTTTAATATAAAGTTATCTTGATATTCTGAAACAGATATTCTTTCTAATATTCTTTCAAACATAAATCTTTGTAATGACTCATAGTAATTTATATTATACTTATCTTCAAGTTCTTTTGCTTTTAATTTTATCTTTTCTTCTACCATTTCATCATTACCTCAACAATTATATTAACTTTGTCATAAATATTAAAAATTTTCGCATATTCTAATAATTTATCAACATCTTTATTTTTGCTATGAAAATAATAATCTAAAACTCTATTTTGAAGTTCTAAATCAAATTCTTTTTCAGATTTTAACATGTCGCAAATACACCTCTCAGCATTATATATTTTTACTGGATTTCCACTTGGGCTTATGGCTTCAATTATTCCAATATCATAAAACTTCTCTGAAACTCTATGAATATTATAATTTCCTCTTACTTTTTTATTTCTAGGTACCGTTATATCTATCTGCATTGGAGTTCTATTTGTTAAGTTAAGAATATGTAGTGCAGTATTATAAGAAAATATTGCTAACGGATATTTTTTTTGCAAAATAAAGTATTCATCTTTTAATATTTTATTATCCATATATAAACCATAGCTTACTCTTTCAATTAATCCTTCATTTAAAAACTTTTGAATCAAAGGTTTACTCATCCCCAATTTTAAAAATTCTGCAGTAGTAATATATCCATGATTACGATTTAAAAATTCAATTACTTTTTCTTTATTATTCATATTTTCACCGCTTTACTCTCGTACCTACATTATAACATTTTGTGGAACAGGAGTAAACAATTATATATTAATTTTTCAAAAATATTTTTTTAAAGGGTTTAAGAATTTTCCCACAATAAAAAGCTTGGTGAAAGTAAGTTTTCAGTGCTGGCTAAGACAGTACTTTTAATATTTATTAGATACTAAGAAAATTGAAACTTCATTTTAAAAAATAAGATTTATTAAAAAGCTCTATTTAATTACTAAAATTAAATAGAATTTAAGAATTTTTTAACAATATGAATCAATTATTGCTAATGTCAATATAAAAAGGCACAAAAAGGGAACAAGATATGTCCGATTGTCGTTTACTTATTGCAAACATTGTCGCTGTTCAAAACGTCTTTAGTCCGATAGGATTTACCATTAATATTAATAATATGTGCATGGTGTAGTAACCTGTCTAAAATAACATTTGCTAATATAGGATCACCAAATAGATTTGCCCATTCATCAAAGTGAATATTAGAAGTAATTATGGTAGACCTATTTTCATATCTTTTGTTAATCAATTGAAATAACATATTCGCTCCTTCCTTATCTATAGGTAGAAAGTCCATTTCATCTATAATTAGAACTTTGTATTTTGCATAAATTTTTTTACACTATCGGGGTTAAGATTAAATGAAAACTGCCACTATCTACTGCACGACCATTATCAGTCCGAAATGCAAATAAACCAGCAATCAAACCATCTATATTCCCAGCACCGCGTGAAAAATATGGAGCTCCATAAAAAATAAAACTAGCAATATCATTATACCAACTTCCTATTTTTCTAGTTTGAGTTAGGTAAGTCACATTAGCAAATGGACCCATTTCTCCTGTAGCATCCCCTAGTATTCGACGCTGATACTGTTCATCAACTGTTGCGTATATATAGGTATCATAATATTTTTTGCTTGGTAAATTATAACCATCATTAAGTGAATCACCATCAATGCTAAATTTTCCGTTAAAACCTGAATTATTAATACTATCCCTTCCACTTATTATATTACATTCTTCATCTATTACTACATTCATTACATATCCCCATGCTCCTCCACTCATATCATAGATTCCTGTGATATT
Organism: uncultured Bacilli bacterium; assembly: GCA_944371545.1. GTDB lineage: Bacteria > Bacillota_I > Bacilli_A > RF39 > UBA660 > Ventrenecus. The sequence goes on from CALVXT010000020.1 coordinate 3,216, forward strand.
TCCTGTAGTGCTTGCTAATACACTATTTGGATAAGCTGTATTACATGTGCCATCATTACAATATTTACTACATTCTTCATTCGTTCCAGTATATCCACAAGTTGGTTCATTATTTGCAGCATATCCTGTAATATAATCTGAATTGTTATTTATTCTTACACTTGTAGAAGAACCATATGCACTATGCTGTAAGTAGGCTACAGCTCCCCATTCTGTATTTTTCATCATATGACTATCTAATTCCCTTTTATAATTGTATGAACTATAGAAAGCATTGGCTACTTGTATTCCTCTCCAACTATATGTGTTTGGTTTGACTATAATTTTACTTGAGTCATTTACATTTTGTTCAGCTTTTGATCTATTTGTTGCTCCATTATATCCTGTTTCAAATTTTCCTACCCAAAATCCAGTTGACGGGATACTTAAAAACGCGGGATGGGTCATATAGTCTCCAACAGCACAGTTTCCAGAAGCTCCTGACTCCATTGGCGTTGTACATTCTCCTTCTTTATCATCACTCGTGTTGTAATCGCCAAAGATGATTTGTATTTCATGGACTTTGAATGTATCTATACTTGTTAAACTATCATATAACCCTAAATCCCATAATTGATATCTGTATTTTGGGATCCACACAAAATAGCTTTCTATCGCATCTTCGGGTATTGTATCTCCTGAATTATAATTTGTATTTGTACTTTCATCAGTTAATATGATTGCATTTGCCCATTCTTTGTTTTCATAGTTGTACCATTCACTTGTTAAATCGGCTCTTTTGACTGTTCCGTCATTTTCTATTACTACTGCTATTAATGGATCTTCTAAAACCGGATCTGTTCCATTTAATATAGTTTCACTGTATTGTGTTTTAAATTTTAAATAGCATTTGGTTCTTGTTGTAGAAAGATTTAGTTTCATAAGTATCTTTCCTATTCTTTTTCTATTATGTTCATTTTAAGAATACCACATGTCGCACATTTTAGCAACTTAGCAATAGAATAAATTAGATTAATGAGAAAATTTATTCGGGTGAGAGCTATGGTCGATGTTGGAGCACAAATTAAGTATATCCGTGAGACTTATGATGTCACACAACAAGAGCTAGGTGAATACTTAAATTTATCAAAATCTTCTATTTCTCATTATGAAAAGAATGACCGTGATATCCCTTTTCGAAAACTATCCATGATTTCTAATTATTTTCATTTATCCATTGATTATATTCTTGGTTTAACTTCTATTAAAAATTATTCAGATTTAAAAAAAGAAATTAATTTGAAAGAAGCAGGTAACCGTTTAAAAGAAGTTTGTAAAGATTTAAATTATAGTAACGTAAAACTTGCTAAAGAATTAAATACGACTGAATCTAATATTCGCAAATACAAAATGGGAAAAACCTTAATTTTAACAGCTTTTGCTTTACAACTTAATCAAAAATATGATTATTCTATGGATTGGATTATTGGTAAAACAGAGAAGAAAAAAGTAAAAGAAAAACAAAAGATTTTAAATTAATTTTTTTTAAAAAACAAGAAATAAAGTAGGAAAACAGTTCCTACTTTTTACTATGTATTTATTTTAATATGGCGTTGAAGTAACATTAGTTATAAAAAAAGAAATGCTAGACAATTCCTTTGTAAAAATGAATGATAAAAGTTGTGTATTTTCCAACTTCGCTTTTACAAGATATTGTTGCATTGCTTCTTGATAAAATACTTTTTGTTAAATTTAATCCAATTCCAATACTCTCCTTGTCAGAACTACTTTTATAAAAACGTTCAAAAATATGTTTTAAATCTTTTTTAGAGATTCCCTCTCCATGATCTGTAATTAAAATTTCAGTATACATTGGATTATCTCTAGCAGTTATTTCAATAATTCCATTTTCTTTTGAATGTTCACAAGCATTTTTTATAATATTTAAAAGAGCTTCTCCTAACCAATTGAAATCGCCAATAATTTTTAAATTTTTGGAAATTTCTTTCTTTACAGTAATATTTTTTGCAACTAATAAAAGATCCACTTGTTCTAAAGCATAAGAAACAAGATCATTTATAGAAAGTATCTCTTTTTTTAGTTCTATCATGCCACTTTCAATTTGACTTACTTTTAAAAGAGTAACAATTAAGCTTTTCATATGTAAAATAATTTGCTCTTGTTTTTTTAAAAATTCTTGTCTTGTTTTTTCATCAATTGTAAACGAAGAAAGATTATCATTTAAAATTAATAAACTTGTTAATGGAGTTTTTAATTGATGAGAAATATCTGCTAAAGTTTTAGAAAGTTCTACTTTATCTTTTTTAGATGTTTCTAAAGCATTTTTTAAACGACTTGTAACTTTCATTAAATCATTTTGTAAACTTGCCAAATCACCACTTTGAAAATCTTTTAAATCCACTTCAATATCATGTGATAATAAAGAAAATAAGTATTGATCAATTTTTTCAATTTCTTTTTTTCTTGTTCGTTCTAAACAGAATAAATAAATTCCTATAATACTTAATGCTAGAAAAAATAACAGAAAAAAACTGCCAAAAAAAGTATTTTTTAAATTTTCTATATCATCTAAGTATTCTAAAGAGGATAAAGATGTTAATCCATATTTTTCTAAAATAGAAAAGTCTTGGTTTAAAGAAACTTCTTTTAAAGAATCCACAATTTCTCCTTCTAATTCTGGATGATTTTCTATGATAGACATCACAATTGTGTTATTGTTTAAAATAATTTCTCTTTTTGTTCGATCGAATAAGGAATAAACAATCCATAATCCTAAAAAGAAAAAAAGCACGCTAATAAGGATAAAACAAAAAATCTTTTTTTTCATTTATTATCTCCTATTTTATACCCTACACCTCGAACAGTTTCAATGATTTCTGGATGATTTGGATCTTCTTCAATTTTCTCTCTTAATCTTTTTATATAAACTGTTAAAGTATTATCGTTTACATATTCTTCGTTAACATACCAAATATCTGCTAAAATTTTTTCTCTCGTAAAAACCACATTAGGATTTGTTGCTAGTATCAAAAGAATTTTATATTCCATTGTAGTTAAAAATACTTCTTGATTATTTTTAAAAACCTTGGCACTAGACGGATCAATTAGTAAATTATGAATTTTTATTTTTTGATTTATAGATACATTTCTTCTTCGTAAAACTGCTTTCATTCTACTAATCAATTCTCTTGTTCGAAAAGGTTTTGTAATGTAATCTTCGGCTCCCATATCTAATCCCTGAACTATGGATACTTCTTCATCGTTTGCAGTTAAAAAGATTACAGGAATATCTTTAACTTGTTTTAAAATATCAAAACCACTCATATCTGGCAAATTTAAATCTAATAAAATCAGATCATAATCTTCTTGTAGTTTTACTAAAGATTCTTTTCCTGTTTCAGCAGTTTTTATAATAAAACCTTCTTGTTCTAAACAAAACTTCAGTCCCATTAAAATGGAATGATCATCTTCAACTATTAAAACTTTTGCTTTCATAATTTATCACATTGAAATTATATCATAATTTAGCCAAAATAAAATGACGATTTTGTCATCATTTTACTTTCATAATATATTGTTCTCCGCGAATGCTTATTACTAAAGATATTTCTTCAGCATTTGTAATATTTTGACTTAATTCAAAAACCCATATATCTTCTATTTCTTTTGGAGTTACATCAGTTACTGTAGTTGTGTAAATACTTTCTCCAATACGATATCTTACTTTGATAAAATCACTTACAAAACTATTTGATCCTCTTCTAACATTATAATATGTTGAATATGGATCCATTTGAAACATTCGATTTAATATAAGCAAAGTGTTGGATGGATTTGAAACAACTTTGTTTTTTAAATTTTGGCAAATAGAATTTGTACAGCTTTCATAACTGTATTCATATGATGAAGCAATTTGATAGCTATGAATTTGAATTTGTGTTAAACCAAGACGAGTATTTGATAACTCCAATATTTTATCATAATCTACTTCTCGAACTTGAGTAACGGAAGAAATTGTATCATAACGTAAATTTACAGTTTTATAAATCGGTGTAACACTTCCAATTTCAAAAGTTAAAGAGTCTAATATTTTTAAAGTCATTGTTTGATTTATTAAAGCAGGATCTACTTCATATACCAAAACAAAGGTACCTTCTTCACCAGCTCTTATAGTTGTGTCTCTCGTATATGGAAGTCCTAAATCAGGAAAATTCGAAGATCGATCTAATATAGGGCTGATTAATCGATTGGCTACTGATAGCTGAAAATTATCATAATCTAAAGTTTTTGGATCTGTTCGATTATTATTTTTTATATTAACTGCTAAAGCTAAATAATATGTATTGTATTCATTTCCACCTAAATCATATTTTGTTAAAATTGCATCTTCAACACTTACTGATAGATTGTTATGAGTCATCCGCTGAGTTTGACGATATACTTTATTATAAACACCAAAATTCAAATAAAGCATTGTTCCAATAGCAATTAAAACAATTCCTGCTAAAATACTAAAAGCTAATTTATTCTCCAAAACATAATATTTAAATTCTCTGAAAAAGCGCCTAATAGTTCTTTTATATTTATAAGCATCTTTGCCAAAAACTAATTCAAATTCTTCGTTGTCTATATCTGTAATTTCTAATTCTTTTGCATCTTCATCAAAATTAAATTTTTTTAAATCAAAACCAATTCCTCTTAAAAAGCTATATCCGATAAAAAAGAACTGAGGTATATAAACAATAAATGCTATATCTCGATATATTCTTACTGTTTGGGCCTCAATAACAGCATCTTCAATTTGTCCTAAAATACTATGGCAAAAAGTAATCAATGCAAATAACAGGATATAGTATATGAGTAAAAAAACATAAAATTTTGTATCTTTTTTCTTTTGACGCATTAAAAAATATACTGTTAAAACTAATAGTAAGACCAGCAAGATAGCTAAGTACATAAAATAGTTAATATATGTGCCCGCTAAATTTGTTTGACTAGTATAATAATTTGCGCTGACATAAGAATTTAAGAATGTGGCAATTGCACCCGTTCTAATTAGTAAATAAACAAGAGGGATACATAGTAATAGATGAATAAGTTTAAAATGTTTAATTAAAAATGCATAAGGCTTTTTTAGTATCATCTTCTTCCCTCCTCTATCCTCAATATAATCATACCACAAGAAAAAAAGATACACAAATGAATTTATTATTATTTGTGTATCTAAAAAACTGTTAATTAAGAAGTAGAATGAAAGGATCCGAACTTGAACCTGTGCCAGATGTAATTTTAATAGAAGATTTTAAGTATGTAACTGGAAATACTGAATAAAAATTATAAGCTGCTGGATAGCTTAAAGATCCATTTGCCAGTAAGGAATAAACAGTATCTGCAATATCTAGTTCATAAACCGATGGCATCATAGACCAGGATGTATAATCATCGTGATATAACCAATTATTTGCTTTACATTCTGAATAGTCAGTTTCTTTCCAATTATAAATATAAGTATTTAGACATTCATTTCTGCTTATATTATTCCCTCCAGTTGTGGCAAATCCATAATCACTTGGATACATAAGTCCTACCATTCCACTCCATGTGGTTGTTCTTACTACAGTATCATTACAACTATATCCAGATGTACAGTATTTCCCTACATTATTACTTCTTTCTAAATTATAAAAATTCAAAGTATTAATTTGATTCCAAGGCGTAGTCCCGTTACTGCCAACATTCCAAACGGCAGTATCTATTAAACTATTTGCTTCATTCGTTAATCCTGTGTTTGTAAAATCACAACTAGAAGTTTCATTATAATGATTTCTATAACAAATCCCACTTGTTTTATTCCAATATAAACTTCCTCCAATACTTTCATTTTCATATCCAGGATTTAATAATTTCATCAAGTCAGCCTGACTCCACTCATTTATTCATCCACCTCCATTAATAGACATAGGACTACTATCCCAAGTATACTCCCCAATACTCTCATCTCTTATTAATTTTATTCTTGATTCTTGTAATCCTGTTCCATCATCTATGTTATTCATAACTCCTATTATTCTCCATAATTCATTATTAAATAATACATAATTATTTGGATTGGCTCCGATATATCTTATATTGTTATCTACTGTTTCATCATAGGCTAATTCGGTAGTATTTTTTTCTCCATTCTCTAAATAACAATTCGCTGCATTATCTGTCTTATTACACTCTATTAATACATCACTAAATGTAACTTCTATTGTTGTACTGGTTGTATTTGTTCTTCCTACTTTATCTGTTACTCTTACATAGATTGTATATTCTCCTATATCTAATCCTACAAATGTATATGTTTCACTTCCTGTATACCAAACAGTATTATCCTTACTATATTCATATTTTATTATTCCACTTTCATTATCTAAAGATAATGATGCATCAACTACTACATTGGTTGTATCTTTATTTACTTTTATAGATGCTACTGGATCAAAACTATCTATTTTATCTATTACAATACTTTTGGTTGTAATATGTCCATAGGCATCTTTTACAGAAATATAATAGGTTCCATTTTCTTCGATTTCTTTGGTTGTTTCATATCTTAATGTGTTTTCTATAACTTCCCAATTATATGTTCCTTCTGTTGTACTTATACTTATTCCACTTATTCCTATTACATCATCTGTTGCTTGAATGGTAATTGTATCTCTTGTTCCCCAGTCCGTTAATGTGTTACTAATCATTAACTCTGGTGCTTTTGTATCTATTGTATCTGTACTATACATTTGATAATTTAAGTTTCCTACACTATCCTTTACCCAAATATAATACGTAGTATTTTCTGTTAAAGTATACTTTATATTTGTTTCTTTTCCACTTATTTCATTCCACTTTGTTGGTTCTTCTTTTGATGTAGTTATCTCATATCCACTTAATCCTTCATTATCTGTAAATGTTATATCAAGTTCTATACTTTCTTGTTGATCTGTTTCTTCTATTTTTATCTCTGGTACTGTTTTATCTAATTTTTCTGTTTCAAATTCAATACTCTTTATGTTTCCTACTTCATCTCTTACATAAATTGTGTGTTTTCCTTCTTCTGTAAATTCTTCTGTTATAACTATATTTTTACTTGGTTCATCAATTCTTGTCCAATGACTATTATCTAAACTATATTCGATTAGATTATAATTTGTACTTGTTCCTGTTATTTCAAAGATTTCACTTTGATTATTTAAACTTTCTGTTATACTCTTTGCTTCTAATAGGATTTCATTTTCTATTTTTTCTTCTTCTATATATCCTGCTTCGATACTTACTTTACTTAAAAATGTTGCATTCATTGTTTCTTCTAATGCTGATGTACTTTCATCCATCCATAGTTTTATTGTATAAGTTGTTTCTTCTTCTGGTCCTAATGATCCACTTGTTAATTCATATGCTTTATCTGACTCTTTTATTGTTGGTTCTTTTTCTTCTAATTCTTTTAAGTTTATTGGTTTTCCATCATTGATTGATACTTTTATATATTCTCCTGATAATCTTTTTTCCTCTACTAACATATCCTCTAGATTTACTTCATAAGTTGCATAGGTATTACATGTATTTTTGATAGTAAATGTATATCCTGTTGTAGACAATCCTTCTTCATCACTTATTGGATACACTTTATCTAAAGTTATTCCTTCACTTTCATTCATCATTGTAAGTTCAAAACATTTACTTCCTAAAGTATTAAAGTCTTTTTGTCTACCTGTAAACAACCAGCTTGCATAACTTACACCTAAGATACTTACTAAAACAATCAAAATAACTAGAATTATTAATGTTTTCTTCCTCATGAAGCACCTCCAGTTGGAGTTAGGATTAGACGGAATGTGACATTGGTGTTTGATATTTGACTATAAACCAACCCATTACCATAATGAGTGTTTGAAGACAGTGCCCCTGCTAAAGTACCCATATTATATAAATTACCACGACTTGCCCAAGGGCTATTTATATTAGTAAATATCCACCCGTAAAACGGGTGGCTTTTGGTTAAGGCCTATAAGGCCAATTACTGGCGACCTCCATTTGGAG
>CALVXT010000021.1 GCA_944371545.1 uncultured Bacilli bacterium
CTAAAGTTAATAAATTACTAATAGAGTCAATAATATTTTCTAAAACTTCACTTCTATATGTAAAAAGTACAACTGCAATGGCTGTTTCCATTTGATTATTTTGAATTAAGAAAATTAACAAGAAAATTAATCCTATAACAAAGAAGTCATTTAAAGTATTGATAATCGCATCATAATGGATAGTTATATCTCGAACTTGATATAACTTGTTAGACATTCCATCGATTTTCTGATTAAAAATTTGCATAAAACTTTTTTCAGAATTTAACATTTTAATATCTTTAATTCCTCTTACTAGCTCACCAGTTAAGCTAGATACTTCGTCTTCACTTTCTTTATATTCCATATTTTTTTTCGTATATTTTTTTAAGCCATTTAAATCTATCCAAATCAAGATTGCTGAGCAACAAACATAGTAAAGAAAAATAATCTTATTTATAATGAAAATTGTAATAAAAATTCCAATTTTTGATAGAATGGCTGTCAAATATCCTTCGCCTATTGTAAATACATGGCTCATTTGTGAAACATCATCAGTAAGTCGTTTTATTAATGCTCCAGAAGAGCTATTATCAATCTCTTTTTGTTTTAGTTTAAGCATTTCACTTCCAAGTTGATTTTGAATGTTTTTGGAGACTCCTCTAAAATATTTTGAAGTATTTTTTTGAATCACAACTATTTTGATTGTATTTAAAAATAAAATAGCAAATATAAGTAAAGTGCTTAAAATTAATTGGTAAAATTGATTATTCGTCAAATATACAATTTGCTGAGCAGTTAAAATTGGCACGATTATGTTAAACAACACTCCAAAGCATGTGGCAATTGTAAAAAACAAAAAATTCTTTTTATACTTTTTGCCAAATTGATAAACACTTCTTAGATTTTTTACTGTTTCTTTCATAGTATACATCTCCTCATATTTGACTTAAGTATATCATGTATAATAAATTAAAAACACTATATTTGAGTTTTATATGAAGAAATTTTTCTATTTTTTATTGTAAAAGCATACAATTTATCGGGTGATTTTATGTCTTTTTTAATGCCTTTAGTTATTTCTTCAGTTGCAGGATTATCCACAGTATTAGGATCTTTAGTAATATTTAAAAAGTGGCAAAGGGAACATATAAATAAATTTATTACTTTTTGCTTAAGTTTATCTTTAATAATCATGATAGGTATTTCTGTAACTGAATTAATACCGGAGGCAAGTTATTCTATTCTTGTTGAATATAAATTAGCTAAAGGAGTAATAATTTCTTTAATTATTTTTTTAATTGGTATTTTAAGTGTTTATTTTATAAACAAAAAAATAGAGAAGAGTAGTAGTAATGACTTAGATTTGTATCGTCTAGGAATACTTTCTATGCTTGCTTTAATGCTACATAATCTCCCAGAAGGAATTGTGACATTTTTAAGTAGCTATCAAGATATGGAATTAGGTATAAAAATAAGTGTGGCTATTATGCTTCATAATATTCCAGAAGGCATTAGTATAGCAGTTCCTATTTATTATGCAACAGGAAGTAAAAAAGAGGCTGTAAAAAAGACTTTTCTTTCTGGCTTAGTTGAGCCTTTAGGTGCTGTATTAGCTTTTCTTTTTTTAAGAAATTTTATTACTGACGCGATGATTGGGCTTATTTTAATTTTTGTAGCTGGTCTTATGATTACTTTGGCTATTCACGAGCTTTTACCAAAGGCTTTAAGCTATCATGAAAATAAATATATTTTCTTTGGCTTTTTAACCGGAATAATCCTTTTAATAATTAATCATTTTGTTTTTTAAAAATCTATGATAAAATTTTATTAGGTGTTGGCGTATGTGGTTTAGAAGTAAAAAAGATTTTCCTAAAGAAGTGATTTTATTAGAAAAATTTCAAAAGGAGTTTGAAGGTCTTTTATCCCAAACGTGTTATATTGCAAAAAGTATGTATCAAAATCTTTTGAAAGATTATCAAGAAGTTTTTGCGTTTTTTGAAACTTTAGAACGTAGTTATCTTTTAGAAAAATATATAACCAAAAATCATTTAAATGCAAAAAAATTTCAGAAATATATGTATATTGTTAAGAATACCGAACGAATTATAAGAAATCATAATGATCAATATATCACCTTAAAATTACAGCAAGAAAAGGACTATTTAGATACGATTTTATCTCAAATTGATTCTCATATTTCGTTAGACGAAGAGCAACGACGAGTTGTTTTAAATGAGGAAGATTATTGTCTTGTAATTGCCGGAGCTGGTGCTGGAAAAACTACAACTTTAGCGGCAAAGGTCAAATATTTAGTAGAGAAAAAACATGTTTTGCCCTCAGAAATACTTGTTGTGTCTTTTACTAATAAAGCAGTAAATGAACTAAAAGAAAAAATCCAAAAACAATTACATATTCCTGCAAATATAACAACTTTCCATGCAATTGGCTATTCTATTATAAAAAAAGAGCAAGAAATTAAAAATATATTTAATTCAGAAAATTTATATTTCGTCATAAACGAATATTTTAAAAAAGAAATTTTACAAGATGAAGAAACAATGAAAAAACTTCTTTTGTTTTTTGAAGAGTATTTTCAAATAGAAAAAAATCATGAATTTGAAACTTTAAAGAGTGATCCTAAATTTATTGAAGAACAACTTCATGAAAGAAACCGAAGAAAAATCACTTTAAATGAGGAAAAAGTTCGTTCTTTTGAAGAAGCACAAATTGCCAATTTTTTATATCGAAATGGCATTCGCTATATTTATGAACCAGAATATCCATATTGTCTTCCAAAATCTAAAAAGATATATACTCCAGATTTTCTTCTTATACAGGGAAATAGAAAGGTTTATTTAGAGCACTTCGGAATACATGAGGATGGAACGAGCAACCGTTATACTTCTGAGGAATTGGCTACATATCAAAAATCCATAAGAGATAAAATATTTCTTCATAAACAACATCAAACAGAAATGATTTATACATTTTCACAATACAAAGACGGGAAAAGCTTACTTAGTCATTTAAAAAATTTACTCATACGAACTGGTTTTACATTTTATCCTATTTCAAGTACAGAGCTTTTAAGAAAATTAACGAATAATGAGAATAATTCTTATATGCGTCGAATGGTTTATTTACTCGCTGATTTTTTAAGGAATTTTAAAGTAAATGGTTATTCTTATAACGATTTTGAAAGAATGAGCAGAGAAACAAATAATGTTCGAACAAAATTGTTTTTAGAAATTGCACGTCAAAGCTATTTGTATTATGAAAATTTTTTACAAACAAATCAGATGGTAGATTTTGAAAGCATGATTAATACGTCTTATTCTGTTTTAAAGACAATGAAAAAAAACGGAAAACGTCTTTCCTTTAAATATATTATTGTTGATGAATATCAGGATATTTCTAGACAAAGATTTGATTTAACAAAGGCTTTAGCTGATGTATCGGATGCAAAAATTATGGCAGTAGGAGATGATTGGCAAACTATTTATTCTTTTAGTGGGTCGGATATTACATTATTTACTCAATTTTTATCTATTATGGGATATGGCGATGAACTTTTAATTACGAATACTTATAGAAATAGTCAAGAAGTCATTGATATCGCAGGGAATTTTATTCAAAAAAATCAAACTCAAATTCATAAAAAGTTGATTTCTCCAAAACATATAAAAAATCCAATTATTATTCTTCCTTATGATAATACCCGGAAAGATTATAAAAACAAACAAAATAACGGGGCTTTATTTGAATTTTCTAAAATTTTAGTAAAAACTATTGAATTAATAGAAAAGTTTAATAAAAAAGAAGGAAAAAAAGACTTAGATATTCTGCTTTTGGGTAGATTCAACTTTGATTCCAGAAGAATTATCAATAATGAATATTTTTATTTTGATAGTAAGACAGGAAAAGTTGTTTGTAAGCTTTATCCTAAATACAAAATTACTTTTATGACAGCTCATTCTTCTAAAGGACTAGGATATTCTAATGTAATTGTTTTAAACGGAAAGAATGATACTTATGGATTTCCTGCTAAAATTGAAGATGATCCAGTTATGAATTTAGTTACTAAAAGAGATAAAAGTTATGAGTACGCCGAAGAGCGAAGGCTTTTTTATGTAGCTTTAACAAGAACTAGAAATCGTGTGTTTTTAATTTGTCCAAATACAAATCCTTCTGAGTTTTTACTAGAGATTAAAAAGGATTATAAAAATGTTGTTACACTTGGGAAAATAAATGAAAATGTTTTGACTTCTAATAAGATGATTTGCCCTATATGTGGTTATCCGTTATATTATTCCAAAAAGAAAAATTTTAATAAAAAAATGTATATTTGTACTAATGATGAAGAAATTTGTGGTTTTGTTACCAATAATTTAAAAGGTGGAAAAATGGGAATAGAAAAATGTGATAAATGTATAACTGGATATATGCTAGTAAGAGAGAATCGAAAGGATGGAACAGTTTTTCTAGGATGTAGTAATTTTAAAAAAAATGGTGGATGTAATAATACGATTAGTCAAAAAGAATACTATTTAAAATATGGCTACGAGTTTCCAAAAAAATAAAATGGAAGAGAGTAGGTTAGAGTTTTGAACTTAAAACTTGTTTAATACGATTTATAATGGAATGTTACATTCTTTTAGAATGTTTTTAACTTTTCTATCTCTTATTTTTCTGTTTCTTTGTATATGAGATTTATCATTTAATTCGATGAGTAAGAGCAATTCAAAATCTTTGTTAAAAATACCAAAATCGATATTTCTAAATAATTCAGTACGATATTTAGTATTTTCTTTTTGAATAACTGAAGCTAAATTCACTTGTGGAATTATTATGTATTCATTATGTAACGGTAATAGTTTGCGATAAAACAATAATATTTAAAAGTAAGGGTTCTATGATTGGTTTACATAATATACATTATGCAATATTTAAAATTAGGTTTAATTTGCAATGAAAAATTATTTTATGAATAACAATTTGTCTAATTTGCTATTTTATTTATTTGTAAAATCTTTTATATCAATATTTATATCTATATTTGAATTAATTTTGTTGTATTTTATAATTTGTTTTAATTTCTATTTTTAATTTTTATATTAATTTTTAGTTTTTTTATTTTAAGTTTAGAAATATTTTGTTTGCTATTTTGCATCGAAATATTAAAAGATGGGTAATTATTCATTTGTCGCAAATAAATTACACTTCTCTATTTTTGCTTTTTATAAAAGTAGGGGACTTAATAAAAAAATACTAGAGTAGATTCTAGTATTTTATTCTATACCAATCATTGAACCACGTGATTCAATTTCTGCAATTTTTTCAAAAACTTCTTCAGCATTATTTACATTAATTTCAGTATATCCAAGTTCTTTTAAAGCTTGAATTCGAACAGTATTTAATTGCTGAGTACGACTTAATTTTTCTTCATTTTTCTTTTCAATTTCTTGTACAAAACGACGATGAGATTCTGCTAATTTGCTACGTGAGGCTCCCCCATTATTGTATAGCGTTAGGGCAGAGTAAAGAATGCCTTCAAAAATAAATTGTTTATCTTCATTAAATTTAAATTCATCTGGTTTTGTAAATCCGGTTATTTTTGACATATAGCCGAAAATATATTTAATTTCTGGAACATTACTCATGGATTGTAACATATGAAATAGGTATAGAAGTGCATAGTAATTCTCTTCCCTTCTCTCTTCATCACTTAATTTTTCTTTAAGTAAATTAATAATATCAGTTAACAATACTTGAGATTCTTTGTTTAGATTTTTTAAATCAAGGTAATTATCTAAATCATTTGAATTTTTCATGCCTTGATTTAATCGATTTTCAACACTCATTAAATAATCAGTAGTTACTACAATTTTGTCTAGAGCTTGATCTGAATCATCTGTGATATCTAATAGTTTATAAAGAAGTATTTTTTTCTCTTTAGGCCATTTATTGATATCATCTAATTCTAGATAATTATAAACCATTTGTCTAGAGACTCCTAGATATTTTGCTAGTCTAACCTTTGATATTCCTAATTCTTGTAATAATTCATTTAATCTATTCATTTCATGCCTACTCTCTTTTTAATATTTACATTATAATTATATCTACTTAACATTTTTGTGTCAAGTAAAAGTCAATGAAATTTATGAATTCATAAGGAATTAAGTTTATCTTTAATCGTTTAAATACCATAATTTAGTGCCATTTTTATATACTTCTTTAATAATTCCACTTCCTAAACATTCTTCTCCTAGGTAAAAGACACAAAATTGTCCTGGAGTTACTGATTTGACTTGTTCTGGATAAGTAACTTTTACCTCATTATTTTCTAAATATTCTATTTGAACAGCGTAATCATTTCCTCGATAGCGAAATTTAGCTGTACAAAAAGTAGGATGAGTGGCACTGATCCAATTTACTTGCTCTAAGATGCAACTGTCACTCATTAAGTAAGAATTATCCTCGCCAAAAGCTACATATAGAATATTTTTAGAAACGTTTTTTCCACAGACATAGTGTCTTTCTTTGAATCCTGATAATCCTACATTTTTTCGCTGTCCAATTGTATAATTCATAAGACCTGTATGTCTACCTATAACTTCTTTTGTTTCAACATTTACAATGTCTCCTGGATTTGGTTTTAAATAATTATGGATAAATTCTTGAAAATGTCTTTCTCCAATAAAACATATACCAGTAGAGTCTTTTTTAGTCGCGACATTTAAATTAATTTCTTCAGCAATCTCACGAACTTCAGGTTTAGTTAAATGTCCGATTGGAAACAAAACATTTTTTAATTGGTCAGGAGTAAGTTGAGCTAAAAAATAGGTTTGATCTTTGTTCGTATCAATTCCTCTTAAAAGTTTACCGTTCTCAAGTCTTGCATAATGTCCTGTTGCCATATATTTGGCTCCAAGTTTTTCTGCTTCCTTTTTAAATACATCAAATTTAATATATTTATTACATAGTAAATCTGGATTTGGTGTACGGCCTTTTTTTAATTCTTCTAAAAAATAAGTGAAAACATTATCCCAGTATTCCTTTATAAAGTCTACACGATGTAAAGGTATATTTAAAATTTCACATGCCTTTAAAGCATCTTGATAATCTAGTTCTTGAGGACAAACATTATTACTAATTGTTGGATTTCCTAATACATCATTATTTAGTGAAGCATCCCAGTTGCGCATGAATAGTCCTTCAACTTCATATCCTTCTTTTAATAAAAGATAAGCACTTACTGCAGAGTCAACTCCCCCACTCATTCCAACAATGACTTTTTCCTTTTTCATACTACACATCCCTTAATCATTCTTATTATATCAAAGAATTAAGAATTGGAAAAGTGGTAGTATTTTTCCTCCTATGCCCCATAATACTAAATCATAAAGTAAAACAATTATTGTACATAAAACACATCCTTTTACTAGATGAATAATTATAATACTTGGATCTGTTTTATAAATATATTTTCCAATCATTTTTCGAGCTATTTTAAGACATTTTGAAAAGAGAAAGAGCAGACATATTAAATAGATAAATTTTGTTAGAAAAATAAAAATGCAGGAAAATAGGAACCCTTTAATACCATAAGTCAAAGAAAAAATACCTAGCAAGAATCCCATGCTCATTCCTTCATAAAAAAGAAGAGTACAAAGAAATGGGACGCCTATGGCAAAAAAACTAGTTAGAATTCCAAAAACAAAAACAAAAAAATGAAATAATAAATAGTTGTAGGTACGATTGGAGATGTTTTCTGAATAGTAAGTAACTTCCGCTCTTAATATTTCAATATTTGAAATTCCTAAATATAGACCGATAACTACTCCAAATATAAGTAAAACTGCTAAAAATAAAACAAAATACTTATTTTTTCTTAAATATTCTTTGTAATATTTCAAGCTAATCACCTAAGAAAGTATATTTACAAATAAAAGAATTTATGATAAATTTAATAAGAAAAAAGTGAGGTTATAGAAATGAATAAAAAAGTTAGACAAGTTGTAACTTGGATCATTTTATTTATTATGGTAGCTGGAATTGTTGCTAGTATTGCCGTTTATGCTTTTCAATAAAAAAGTCGAGATTTATTTCTCGATTTTTTTACTCTGCATATTTATCTCCAGTTTCTAACATAGTTGTAATAAATATTCCATAACCAGTTAAAGGATTATCAACGATAACATGTGTAACTGCACCGATAAGTTTATTGTTTTGAACTATTGGTGAACCGCTCATGCCTTGCACTACTCCACCGGTTTTTTCAATAAGTTCTGGATCAGTAATTTCAAAAGTCACATTTTTAACGTCGCTATATTCCTTAATACTGGTAATTTCAATTTCATATTCCTTTTTTTCTTGACCATCTAATACAGTATAAATAGAGGCTTTACCAATTTTAATTTCATTAGGATTTGCTATATCAATTACTGTAGTATCAAAATCTTGGTCATAGATGCCATAAATTCCGTGAGTGCCATTGACTAAAATGTTTCCATAAATGTTTTTGTAATTAAAGTTTGCATTTTTAGCACCAGCTATTCCTGTACTACTCTTATTAATACTGGTAATTGTACTCTCAAATATACTGCCAGTTCTTACTTCAACAATTTCACTAGTTGTGCTTTCTAAAATCTCATGTCCTAAAGCACCGTATACTTTGCTTTCTGGATCAATATAAGTTAATGTTCCGATTCCAGTAATACTATCTTTAACATATAACCCTGTTTTATATATTCCATCGACTTTTTCTAAAGCCATAGAAATTTTTATTTCTTCATTATTTCGAAGAACCGTTAACTCAACTTCGTTATTTTGAATTTCTTTTTCTACAGCATTTGTTAATTCATCTATTGTAGTAATGGATACATTATTAACTTTTGTAATTAAATCACCTGTTTTTATTTCTGGATTTCCTTTTAAATATTCACCATTTACTGGATAAAAGCCTATAACCATAACTCCAGGCGTTTCAATATGAATGCCAACACTTTCTCCACCTAGAATCACTTGATTAGAATATGCTAGTACTTGTAAGGGAAATAAAAAGACTGCAATAAAAAATGCAATAAAAAATTTTTTTGTATTCATGATTAATCTTCCTTTCTCTACCCTAGTATGTTCCAAACTTAAATGAATAACATTGGAAATAGTTGTTAAGGAAAAAACTTCCAGTAAATAAAAAATAGAGCATGCCAAATACTCTATCTTTTTTCTAGAATTTCAACTTGTAAATCCTTTTGATTAGCAACATATTTTACTTTAGAACCAATTTTTTTTAAATAAAGCGCTTTTCCTAACGGGCTATTAATAGTTATTTCTTTTATAGAACTATTCAGATTTGGAAAATATTTACCTGTTATTTTTATCCACTCATCTTCGCACTCTTCTTGATCATAAAAGAAACGTATAAGCAAAACGCTTTCAAGATATACAATATTTTTCTTATTGCTATTTTCGTGAATAATTTTTAATTTTTCCTTATCTAGAATCATTTTTTGAAGTTCATTAGAAATGCGTCTTTCTTCACGAACTGCATCTTCAAAGGCAAAATTATCATGCCAACCGTCTCCAGGTGCAGAGCGAATTGCCTCGCCCTGAAACTGTAAATTTTTTTGAAGGATTTTTCTTTTTTTCTCTAATTCTTCTAAAAATTCTTTTAAACCCTCTTCTGAAACATAAATTGTATCCATTTTCCTCCTCTTAGGAAAACGATTTTGAAAACTATATATAGTATAGCATAAATTTAGTAAAATGACAGAAAAAAATCAAACAATAATATACTTATTCTTGAGAACATTCTTAGTCTCATTAGTTATTCATTGGGGTTAAAATAATACGGAAAGATTCTCCTTGATAATTTCCACCATGAAAATTGCCGAATGAAAATACACCTGCATCTAGTCCTTGGTTAAAATATGCACTTCGTTCAAACCACGGTTCATTATTAGATAAACTCCAAGCATCATTTGTATACCAGCTGCTTATCTGTCTTGTTTGAGTTAAATAAGTTGCATTTGCAAAAGGACCCATTTCTCCTGTCGCATCGCCTAAAATGCAATTGTTATAAAATTGAGAATTTATTCCGTGGACATAAGAATCATAATATTTTTTATCAGGCCAATCATATCCTCCAGTTAATGAAGCAAGTCCTGATGTGTCATTGTCACACGTTGGGCAACTAAGGATTCCATTAAAACCCGAATTATGGATGCTATTTCTTCCACTCATCGGATTACCATTTTGATCAAGCATAACTCCCATCACATATTCGTATGCCCCTCCACTCATATCAAATATTCCAGAAATATTTCCTGTAGTACTTGCTAGTACACTGTTTGGATAGGCAGTGTTACAGCTTCCATCATTACATTGCCAATTACATTCTTCATTGGTTTCAGTCCATCCGCAAGTCGGTTCATTGTTGGCTGCATATCCTGTTATATAAGACGAATTATTATTGATTCTTACACTTGTAGCACTTCCATAGATACTATGTTGAAGATAGGCTACTGCTCCCCATTCGGTGTTTTTCATCATATGACTATCTAAATCTCGTTTATAGTCATAAGAAGTATAAAAAGCGTTTGCCGCTTGTATTTCTCGCCATGCGCTAACATTGGGCTTTATTCGAATTGCATCTCCATTTCTCACATTGTAATCGCTTGTTAAGGTTGTGCCTGTTTCAAATTTTCCTACCCAAAATCCGGTTGAGGGGATACTTAAAAATGCGGGATGTGTCATATAATCTCCAACAGCACAGTTTCCTGTAGATCCACTTTCCATTGGTGTTGTACATTCTCCATCATTTGCATCACTCGTATTATAATCTCCAAATATAATTGGGATTTCATGGACTTTTGAAGTGTCTATACTCGTTAAACTATCATAGTTTCCCAAGTCCCATAATTGATACCTATACTTTGGAATCCATACAAAATAACTTTCTATTTTCTCTTCTGGTATGATTTCTCCATCTTCATAAGTTTCATTTTCATCAAATAGTATAACTGCATTTGCCCAGTTCTTTTTTTCATAACTATACCACTCATTTGCAAGTGAAGCTTTTCTTACTACTCCAT
>CALVXT010000022.1 GCA_944371545.1 uncultured Bacilli bacterium
GTTCCAGCTCGGTATACATTATCTACTCCAAATAAAACTTTTGTATATTCGTGAGCACGCGCTTGATTTAAATCAGAAAAGTTCAAATCAATATCTGGAACTTTGTCGGCGTTAAAACCAAGGAAAGTTGCAAATGGGATATCGTGTCCATCTTTTTGCATCTTCTCGCCACATTTTGGACAAGTTTTATCAGGTAAATCAAATCCACAAGAATAGGTTTGTCCTAAAGGGTTTCCATCATCGTCTTTAAATGTACTATACTTACATTTTGGACAACGATAATGAGCTTCTAGACTGTTTACTTCGGTAATCCCCATCATGTTTGCGACAAAGGATGAACCAACGGATCCACGAGAACCAACTAAGAAGCCTTCATCATTGGAATGTTTTACAAGTTTTTGTGCGATTAAATAAATTACGTCATAGTTTGCTCCGATGATTCCGCCAAGTTTTTTCTCGGCTAACGCTTGTTTTTCCTCGTCACTACCCTCTTCTTCTAGATGATTTTTTACCATTTCAATAACGGCATTTTTTCCTTTTAAAATGGTATCATGCACCAATAAGAAAGCTTCACTTTCCTCACTTTTTTCAGCTTTACACGCATTGATTAAAGCATCTCCGTATAACTCTTTAGCAAGACGTTCTTCAATATTCATAGGAAGAGGTTCACCGTAAAGTTCTCTTGCTTTGTTATAAACAAGTTCTGTCATCGTTTCTACTGAATTTGGAATTCTAGGTGCGAATGGTTTGGGTGTATCAATAATTACTTCAATCTCTTCACACATTTCTCTTATTTTATTTGGATTTTCCACGACGATTTCATAAGCCACTTCAGCTGGTAAAAAGGAAAAATCTTCAAGCATTTCTTCAGTAGTTTTTAAATACATATTTGGTACTTCAATGCCCCTTCTATTTAAAGGATGAAGTTTTCCATTGAATTTCTGGTTAATAATAATTTCTCGATAGATTTTGTCTTCTTTTTTTAAATTATGAACATCTCCTGTGGC
The DNA here is from genome assembly GCA_944371545.1 of uncultured Bacilli bacterium. Taxonomy (GTDB): domain Bacteria; phylum Bacillota_I; class Bacilli_A; order RF39; family UBA660; genus Ventrenecus. The sequence continues at coordinate 1,008 of CALVXT010000022.1, forward strand.
AACAACTGGTTTTCCTGCTTCTTTAGCAATTCGAATAATTCGTTTTAAATATTCTTCGGCTGCATAAACATTTGGGAATTTGGCTTCAGGACCAATTAAGTGAGTAAAGGCGCTTACTGGTTGAACCTCAATGTAATCATAAAAGCTCATCATATTTACCAATTCTTCATCTTCTTTACTGCCTGCTTTATCAAAAACTTCGCCGTTAATACAACCTGATCCGATTAACAAATTTTCTCGTAAATTTGCTAATTCATTTCTTGGAATTTTTGGTTGTTCATTTTTATATAAATATTTTGTGTTCGCAATGGAAACAATTTTGAATAAGTTTTTTAATCCTTCACGATTTTTAGCGATCATTGTCGCGTGGAACGGAAAGGAAAAACGAACTAAAGATTCCGTATCAATATTGTTTAGTAATTCAGTTGTCGTTGAAATATTTTGGTCATCTAAAGATTTACACATTTTATAAAATGCTAGGGCTGTTCCTTCAGCATCATAATCGGCACGGTGATGTTTATCTTCGTCCCAAGGCACATCCAATCGCTTTGTTAAGGTTTGTAATTTATGATTTGGCCAATCAGGATGAAGCATTCTAGCAATACTCATGGTATCTAGTACACATTTTTTAAATTCACCAAAGCCATATTTATTACATGCAGCTTTCATGAAAGAAATATCGAATTTTGCATTGTGGGCTACCATAGGATAATCTTCTGCCCATTCTAAAAATCTTTTGGTAACATTTTCTTCATTATCTTTACCAGCTAACATCTCATCTGTGATAAATGTTAGTTCCGTAATCTTTTTAGGTAATGGACGATGTGGGTCGATTAATTCATCAAATCGATCGATTATTTTTCCATCTTTGATTTTTACAGCTCCGATTTCAATCATTTGGTCGCTTCCAGCATAAAAGCCCGTTGTCTCGGTATCGAATACCACGAAAGTATCGGTAAGAAGATTATATTCGCTTGGATTAAAAATGATATCGACATCGTTATTTACAACGTTCATTTCTGCTCCATATAAAACTTTAAAGCGATCATTTCCTTCTTTCCCCTTATTTAAATCACATACGGCATGATATAAATCTGGGAATGCCTGAACACAGTTGTGGTCAGTTACAGCAATTGCTTTATGTCCCATTTTAGCTGCATGTTTCACAAGTGTTTTGGCATCAATTACCCCATCCATTGCACTCATCATTGTATGAGAATGAAGTTCAACTCTAGGTATTTCTGCTTCATCTTTTACGACTTCATCTTTGGAATCCATTTTTTCCATATTTCGAATACTTAACACTAAATCTTTAGCAAAGTTATCAAATTCCACATTACCTTGAATTCGATACCAGTTTCCTGCTTTTAAACTTCCCATAACTGCTTGATATTCTTTTTTATCTCGTTTAAAAATTTTAGCCAAAATTGAATTTGTTTTATCACTTACTTTTAAAGTAATAATATTAATATTTTCTCGTTCTAAAGTATCAATTCCAAAAATGTAGGCTTCAATAATTACGTTTTTAGCATCTCCCATAATATTATTAATCGCAGTTGGTTCCCCATCAATTGCTTTGCCAAGTAAAATATTTCCTTCGATTTTTGGTTTTACTTCAACAACTTCTCTTTCTTCTTTGTCCTTTTGAATTTCTTCCTTTATGCTTTTTTGCATCTCTTCATCAAAAGCAATTTCAAAATTTACTTTACCTAAACCATAGCCTTTTAAAGTTTCTTCCATTTTTTTGGTTTCTTTTTTCATTTCTTCTTCAACGGTACGATTCGAAACACCTATCTTACATGTTTTGTTTTGGCAAACAGGTATAGTATCTAAAACTCCAACTAAGGAAGGTTTTTTTTCAACCACTTCTTTTAAAAGAGCTTCTACATATCCATTCAAATCTTCTTCTGTCACTTCTTCATATTGAAGTGTAATATAACAATTTTCTTTTTGATGAATTTTATTTTTGCATGCTTCAAATAATTCTTTGACAACTTCATAAGGCAAAACCTGATGATTTTTCATTAAAACTTCAAATGTTTCTGTATTTTTATGTAAGAAAACTTTTACAATTTCGATATTTTTTAAAATTTCTCTATCTCCCTGATAAGAAATACTGTCTAAAAATCTTACAACGTCATCTGCCATACTTATACTCCTTCTTTTATTTTTTCTATTTTATTTACATTAATTTGATATTCCATATATCGTCTTGCTACTCGACCATAGATAAGTAACACATCGCCGATTTTACATTCGGATAATTCTTTCATCTCCGAAGCAAATACCACAAAGTTACCTGTGGCTGTTTCATCGCTCACGGTTAGAAACGCCATTTTGGTATTATTTTTGGTTAAAACTTCTTTTTTATATTCTAGAAGACCAACGACTTTAACATATTTATTATGAAAATGCTCAATATTTTCTAATTTCATAATCGATTCATCAATATACTTGCTTGCTGGATGGTTGCTAATATAAAATCCAAAGGATTCGTACTCTTCTTTTCTTTTTTCTTCATTCGTTAATTCTGGTCTTTTTACAAGAGCTGGTTTCATAACTAAGCTCGAATCCAAATCTCCTCTTAGCATAGCATAATTTAAAGCAACATCTAAATTTTCTCTTAACGTATTATGATTTTCATTAAAAGAATCTAGAGCGCCTGCTAAAATTAAAGACTCAATGGTTTTTTTGTTAACACTTTTTCCATAAGTTCTAGAAACAAAATCTAAGTAATCTATAAACGCTCCTTTTTCTCGTTCTTCTAAAATATTTTTTACGGATTCCATTCCTAAATTTTTAATAACTGTGAACGGCATCAAAAGAGAGTTTCCTAAAATTTTATATTCAAAACCACTTTCATTAATCATAGGAGGTAAAATGGTAATTCCTCTTCGTTTTGCTAAAGCAATATACTCCTTTGTTTTTCCACTACTATCTACATTCATGTTTAATAAGTTTGCTAGATAATATACCGGATAGTAACATTTTAAATAAGCCATTTGGTATCCAATTAAGGCATAAGGAACAGAATGAGATTTGTTAAAACCAAAATTTGCAAATTTCAAAATCAAGTCGTAAATTTCTTTAGCAATTTTCCTTGCGTATCCTCTTTTCTCTGCTTGATTTAAAAACATTTCCTCACCACTTACAATGACTTCACGTTTCTTTTTACTCATTGCTCTTCTTATCGTGTCTGCCTCGGCAAAGGTAAATCCTCCTATTTTTACTAAAATTTGCATAATTTGTTCTTGATAAACAATAATGCCATAGGTCTCTTTTAAAATAGGCTCTAAATCTGGATGCAAATAGGTAATTTTTTCTTTTCCTTCTTTTCTTCTAATAAACGAATCAATATTATCCATAGGTCCTGGCCTATATAAAGCAATAGCTGAGACAATGTCTAAAAAACTCGTTGGTTTTAATTTTCGGAGGAAATTTTTCATTCCTTCGCTTTCAAATTGAAATACTCCAACTGTATCGGCTTTCGTAAATATCTCTAAAACTTTTGAGTCGTTCAATTCTATCTTATTTAAATTTACTAGGACATTTGAATTTTCTTTTATCAGTTTTAAAATATTGGCAATTATCGTAAGATTTCGTAACGCTAAAAAGTCCATTTTCAAAAGACCTAATTCTTCTAGATAATTCATCGTAACCCCGGTAAGTAATTCACTCCCATTATAATGAATAGGTATAACATCATCTATTGGAACACTTGAAATGACCACTCCTGCGGCGTGAGTAGAGATATGTTTTTTTAGTCCTTCTAATTTTAAAGAAATTTGTACAAGTTTTTTTAGACTTTCTTGTGTATTTATTAAATACTGAACATCTTTATTTTGTAAATTTTCTTTTAAATCTAACTTAGCATCAATATGATTTACAAAAGAGTCTAAAATTGCTGGATGGATTTCTAAACATTTGCCAACACTTCGTAAAACTAGTTTGCTTTTTAATGTTCCAAAAGTCATGATATTCGCGACATTTTTTTTACCATATCGTTCTTTTACATAAGAGACAACAGCATCACGTTTGCTTTCTTCAAAATCAATATCAATATCGGGCATGGTTATTCGTTCTGGATTTAAAAACCTTTCAAATAATAAATGATACTCTAAAGGATCTACATCTGTAATTCCAAGACAGTAACTTACTAATGAACCTACAGCACTTCCTCTTCCTGCGCCGACTAAAATCGAATTTTTTTTGGCATAAAAAACATAATCATAAACAATTAGAAAATAATCTGCAAAGCCCATTTTTTCAATAACAGAAAGTTCATATTCTAAACGTTCTTCATAGTTTTTTAAAATTTTTCCATTTAATCTCTTTTTTAATCCTTTGTACGCTAAAGCTTTTAAATAAGAAAAAGAATCTTGATCTTCTAAATATTTAGGAATATATCGTTTATCTTTTGGAATAGTTATTTTTGAAGTACGAATGAACTCTTCCATTACTTCATCTGACTCAATTTTCTCCTCGTAATATTCTAATGCGTTCTTTTCATAATCTTTTTTTTCAATTACGGCATAGCTATTATTTGTATCAATAGCTAGAAGCATATTAAGATAAAAACTATCTTGTTTTAAAAACATTTTAAAATCTGGGCAAAATAAAACATTTTTTGTGACAATTAATGCATTATTTTTTTCGTATTCTGTCGTATATCCAATATAAAGATTTGGAAATATTTTGGAAAATTCTTTAAACATTTCAATTTCTTGATAAGGCAAGATTATATTTATATTTTTTTTTTTTGTTTCTAAATCATACATGGATAATATTTTTTCTTCTTTTTTGGTATGAAGTTTTAATAAAGTAAGATATCCTTGATATCCTCTTGCATATATATAAAAAGTATTGGTGTCTATTTTCACTTCTAAACCAATAAGTGGAGTAATATTATGTTCTAAACAACTATCATAAAATTCCATTACGCCGAATAAATTCTCGTCACATATTCCGCATATATTTATCTTGTTTTTTTCCAAAAAAAGAATTAGGTCGGGTATTTTAATTAGGCTTTTCATTAATGAATAATCTGTTGTAACTTTTATCGGTACAAACATGTGCCTCACCCACCTTACTTAAATAAGTATAACAAGATTTTTCATATATTTCTAGTCAATCCAAAAGGCTTGACTTATTTTTTTCATTCGTAGGCTTTTTATAAGTCTTTTTGATAGATTTATTTTTGGTTTCCATGTGACTTTTATTTTATCGTGTTTCTTAATCTTATCACATATTATTTTTTAGAACGAGTGAGTAATATTTCGTCACTACTTTTTTTAATTTGCCAATAGGTATCCTGGTGAGCTTTATAAAATCTTTGAAAAAGTTTCTCATAGTCATAGAAACATTTTTGATAAAATGAATTAAACGTATCATATAGTTGTTTTTGAGACGGATTAAATGAATTTCCATACCTTTGAGAAAAATTAGGATTAAAAACTTTCATATTTTTCTCTTCATTATAATATCGGACAGCATTCCCTGTTCCGGTTCGTAAATAAATATGATTCGTCGGATCAAAGTGAGTGACAACATCTTTTTGTTTTGTAGTTACGATTACATGATTAGGAATTTTTTTTGCTTTTGCAAGAACAATTCCGAGTAAAGGCTTCTTTAGTGATTCTTTCTCTTGTTTGCTTTCTTTTAAATAAGGTACTTTGGAAGTATCCATATTTAATTCCTGTAAAAAATCTGAGAAATCTATTGTACTGAAAAGATAAGGTTCATCTTCTGTTTCATTTTCTAAACTCATATAGGTTTTAGAGGCATCAAAATTTAAATTTTTCTCTATATTTGTGAGTAAATCCACAATATTTCGACAACATCCGGCTCCTCTAATTAAAGTGGTAATTAGATGGGTATAGTGAATATCTATTTTGTTTTCGTAATGCCAGTGATGCGCAAAAGATAAATATCCTCCTTTTACTAAAAATGTATAGGCTGCTTCTATTTCTTCTAAAGAAGTGATTTTTGCGTCATCAAAAAGTTCTATTACGTCATTTATAAGTTTTTGCTCTTGTGCTTGTAAATATTCGTGAATTTCTGTTTCTAAGAAAATTACTTCTTTATCATCTTGTAAAGATTTTAATTTATCCCATAAAAAAGTCAATGTTTTTAAACTTTCGTAAGTTAAATCTGTCATTAATAAGCAATTGATGATTGCCCAAAAATTGGAATAATTGGCTATATATAAACTTAAAGGAATAGATGTACCGCCAAATCCTAATACAAAGAAAATATGAGAAATGTCTTTTTTTATTTTCAAAATTTCTTCTTCTATTTTCCAATAAATTTTCTTGTAATTTTCTAAATTCATTTTTTTTTCACCACGTTCTGTTATCTTATCAAAAAAAGAAAATTTTGACAACTATCCGTTTATAATTGACTTATGACTAATATTTTGTTAAAATTTCTTAAGAAAAGAAATGCGGAGGTGAATATAATGGCAAAGAAAGTAACAACCAAAAAGCCTTTAACTGTTAATTCAAGAAGTAAAGCATTAAACGCGACTAAAAGACGTCAAAAAGTAAATTTACAAAAGAAGACGATTAATGGGGAAAAAGTAATTATAAGTGCTCGTGAAGCAAAAAAGTAGCTTAATGAATGTTTAAACATTCTTTTTTCTTTAAAAAACAGATTGAATTTATTTATCAATCTGTTTTAATTTTAGAATTTTTTCCTCAAAGTTATCACTCATACAAATATATGAACCACTGATAAGGATATCGACATAATCTTTTACTAAAAAAGCTGTTTCTTCGTTTATACCTCCATCAATAGCAATTTGAAAAGACAACTTTTTTTCTTGACGTATTTTATATATTTCTTTTACTTTTTGTATACTTTCTGGAAGAAAGCTTTGTCCTCCCTTTCCTGGATGTACACTCATCACTAATACTTGGTCAATTTTGTTTAAATAAGGAAGTAACATTTTACAATCCGTTTCTGGATTGATAGCTAAACCTTTTAGAATTTTCTTTTTGGTTAAATTTTCTAAAATATGTTCTATATTGTCAATTTCTACGTGTACTGTGATTGTTTTAGGATTTAACCTTTCTAATTCTTCTATTGTTTTTTCTGGATGTTCAAGCATCAAATGTATATCTAAGGGTTTTTGACAATCTTTTAAAAGAGAAATTGTTTCTGATACATTCAAATTGTTTTTTTCAACAAAAATCCCATCCATTAAATCAACGTGAATGTAGTCAGCTTCTGACTTTTCAATTTTTTTTAAAGTTTCTTCTTTAGAAAAAGCACTTTTTAAATAAGAAACAGCTACTTTCATTTTTCTACCTCACTTAGCATTTTTTTATAACTTTCATAACGACTTTGACTGATTACCCCTTTTTCTAAGGCTTCTTTTACCGCGCAACTTTGTTCTTTTATGTGTATACAATCTCGAAATTTGCACGTATATTCTTGAAATTCTGGAAAAGAATTTTTAATTTCTTCTTTTGTATATCCATCTAAATTCAAGCTTGAGAATCCTGGAGTGTCACAAAACCAAATTCCTAAAACATCGTAAATTTCTGTGTGTCTAGTTGTGTGTTTTCCTCGATTTAAAGCTTTGGATATTTCATTTGTTTTGATATCTAATTCTGGGGCGATTTTTTTTATTAAAGTACTTTTTCCTGCTCCGGTTTGCCCTGTTAAAACGACAATTTTCTTTTGTAAAAAATTGCATAATTCTTTTATTGTTTCTGTATCAAAAACCGGGAATCCAATATCTTGATACATTTTTTTTAAAAGAAAATATTTTTCTTTTTCTTCTTTCGTTAATAAATCCACTTTAGAAAAATATAGTACTGGTGGTATTTTGGAAAGAAGGGACAGGGAAATTTCTTTATCCAGTAATAAAGCATTATAATCTGGACTTTTCATAGAAGTCACGATTAGACAAAAGTCTACGTTACAAACACTTGGTCTTTTTAATTCATTTTTTCTTGTTAATAATTCTAAAATATATTTGTTTTGTTCATCAATTATGCATTCATCGCCTACTAATGGTGTTTTCTTTTCGTTTCGAAATTTCCCTCTTGGAGTACAATTTATCCTTTGATTATTTGCTAAAACTGTATATGCATTACTAATGTTTTTTACAATAATTCCTTTTAACATAAGCCACTTTCTTCACATGTATCTCCTGTAGCTGGACCTTCGTCACTACTTTCTGGTGCAACGGCTACTGTAACTGTAATTGATGCGCCGCTTACGATACGTGTTCCTTTTTCTCTACTTTGCGCAATAACAATTCCTGGTGTGTGAGTACTATCTTCTTGCTCTGCTTTATTTACTGTGACATTATATTTTTTTAAATAATCAACGACATCATCATATGTGTAACTACCGTTTGTAAAGTCTGGATAGACATCAACGTCTGGAATATAAAGTGTTACATAATCTCCTTCGGCAACTTTTTCGCCTTCTTTTGGAGATTGGTCTACAATAATATTTTCTGTAGCATTATCGCCATCTACCGTTCTTTTTTCGACAATGACATGAACTCCTAGTGCCTCTAAGGCTCCTTGTACTTCTAAATAGTTTCTACCTACATAGTTTTCAAGAGTAATAGAAGGATCTCCAGAACTTACCCAAAGCGTTACTTCTGTTCCTTTTGTTCTTTTTGTTCCTGCTAGCGGTGAAGTCCTTGCAACTTTACCCGATTCTACGGTTGTGGATGCGACACTTTGTTGTTCACTTGCTACTGTAAATCCAGCATCCTGTAAAGTTTTTAAAGCATCTTCTACAGTATATCCTGTTACGTCTGGAACATTAATTTCTTGATTTGTTGTTAAAGCTGGTATTAAAATGACTACCGTGGTAATTGCAACAATTAAGCAAGTAAAAATAGACGCTAAAACAATTAATAATTTGTTTTGTTTTTTCAAATCATTTTTTGTTATTTGTTTTGCCAAAACTTCATCACTACTTTCTTTCTTTGTCTCTTTTTGTTTTGACTCTTTTTTTGATGTTCCTTTTTCTTCTTCTGGTTCTTTTTTCGGTTGTTTTGCTTTGTTTTCTTCAGAAAATTCTTTATATGGCAATTTTATTTTTGGCTCATTTTCCCTTGATTCGTCTAAGCAAGTGAGTAAATCATTATGCATTTCCCTAGCATCTGTATAGCGATTTTTAGGATTTTTAGCTGTTGCTTTAATAATAATATTTTCAACGCTTTGAGGAATATTTGGAAGTTCCTCACGAATACTCGGTAAAGGTTCTTTTAAATGTTTTAAAGCAATTTCAACCGCATTATCTCCTTTATATGGAAGTTTGCCAGTTAAAAGCTCATACATGACAATTCCCATGGAATAAATGTCACTTTGCAAGGTACTTCCTTTTCCATTAGCCTGTTCAGGAGGTAAATAGTGAACGCTTCCCATTACAGAGTTGGTTTGAGTAAGCTGTGTAGAATTCATTGCCATTGCTATTCCAAAATCCATGATTTTTACTAAACCATTTTCTAAAATCATAATATTTTGTGGTTTAATATCTCGATGAATAATATATGAATCATGCGCAACACTCATTCCATCCGTGATTTGGAGCATGATATCAATAACTTCACTTAATGTAAGTTTGCCACGTTTTTTTATTAAGTCTTTCAAATGACGTCCTTCAACATATTCCATGACAATATAATATTGGCCATGATCTTCTCCAACATCATAGACTTCAACAATGTTTGGATGCGTCAAGCTACTTGCTGATAAAGCTTCTCTTTGAAATCTCCGAACAAATTTTTCGTCATTAGCTAAATCGCCTCGTAATACTTTAACCGCGACATCCCTATCTAATATGGTATCGTATGCTAAGTAAACATTTGCCATACCACCTTCGCCAATTGCTTTAATGATCTGATATCGATCACTAATCTTTTGCCCCTTCATGATCATTGTTCACACCCACTTTTCATATCTAAA
>CALVXT010000023.1 GCA_944371545.1 uncultured Bacilli bacterium
TGGTAATATATTCATAGAAAGAACTCCTTTATTTTATTATGTTTATAGGTATATTATACCATTGAGTTCTTTCTTTTTTTATGCAATCCGATAAATTTAGACTCCGTCAAAGTGTTTTTTTGTTTGACTTTTATTCTTGTATCGCCTATAATTTTAAATGGTACATTTTATTTATCCAGATGATGTCTACCTTGGGAAAGTATACATTTGAAGGAAAGATGAAAGGAATTTTAAAAATGAGTACATTTTTACAAAAGAAAGAAAATATTGAACGTAAATGGTATGTTATTGATGCTAGTGGTATTTCTTTAGGTCGTGTTGCAAGTAAAGCTGCTACAATTTTACGTGGAAAACATAAACCTACTTATACTCCTAGTGTTGATTGTGGAGATTATGTAATTATTATCAATGCTGAAAAAGTTAAGTTAACTGGAAATAAACTAGAAGATAAGATGTATTATAATCATTCTGGTTATCCAGGAGGACTTAGAGAACGTAATGCAAAAGAAATGATTCAAAATTATCCTGAAGAAATGATGGAAAGAGCTGTTAAAGGTATGATGCCTCATGGACGCCTTGGCAGACAAATGGGTAAAAAGTTGTTTGTGTATCGTGGAAGTGACCATAAACATCAAGCACAAAAACCTATAGAATTAAAGGTAATGTAAGGAGGACGTTATGGCAAAACAAAGTTGGAAAGCTACAGGTAGAAGAAAAAGAGCTGTTGCTCAAGTTACATTAACAAGTGGTACTGGAAATATTACTGTAAATGGCGTTGATGTAAATGAATATATGCCTGATAAAATTTTAGTTTTAGATTTAAAACAACCATTAACTTTAACAAATAATGAGAATCGTTTCGATATTGAAGTTACTGTTAAAGGTGGCGGATATGCTGGACAAGCTGGTGCAATTCGTTTAGGAATTACTAGAGCATTACTTTTATTTGATGCAAATACTGATCAAACTGCTGATACAGCATATCGTAAAATTTTGAAACCTGCTGGAATGATTACAAGAGATCCACGAGTTAAAGAACGTAAGAAATATGGTCTTAGAAAAGCTCGTCGTGCTCCACAATTTAGTAAACGTTAATATATTTTCTATAAATCTCATAGACATTATGTTTATGAGATTTTTTTGATTAATAAATTATTTACCTTCATAATCTAGCTAAACACTTGTTGACACGTGTTTTGCTAGATGCTATAATTGATCTGGAAAGGAGGAAAGATGACAGTTGTAAGGGTGGTGTTGAAGGCTCTTGAAAAAGATGGTTGGATATTTATTCGCCAGAAAGGTTCACATGCTATTTATAAAAAAAAACGGAAAGACCTGCCCTGTACCTATTCATAAAGGAGATATTCCAAAAGGTACATTACTAAATATTATGAAAATCACGGGAATTAAATTGTAATTTCTGTGGTTATTGGAAAATGAACTGTCATTTTACGTAAATATGAAAAAATATTTTTATCCGGCAATTTTTTCAAAGGAAGGCAATTCATATAGTGTGAAATTTTTGGATTTTGAAAATATTTTTACATTTGGTGATAGTTTTGATGATGCATATTATATGGCACAGGATGCTTTGTATGCTATGTTACCGGAATATAAAGATAAACTTCCAGCTCCAACTTTTGATTATATGAAAATCAAAGTAAAACCAAATGAATTTATTAGTATGGTTTTATTAGATCCAATTGAACATGAGAAGAAAATATCTTCTAAATCCGTAAATACTACAGTTACTATGCCAGAATGGTTAAAAAATTTGGCAGATACTAAGGGTATTAATTTTTCTAAATTGTTACAAGATAGTATTAAAAAAGAATTAAATTTATTTTAATTTTAAAATTATTTATACAACTGTTATTTTTTCTTATATTGAGTTCCCTAAATGGAACTTTTTTGTTTTAAAAATTAATTTTTAAATTTTAAATGAATATATATTATTATGAAGAATTATGTGTGTTTACTTTTGTTTTGTATATTTGTTTGTTTTTTTGCTTTTGAGCCTGTTGGAGCAAACTTTCCTTTATCAGGACGAATTTTTGTAATTGATGCTGGACATGGTGGAGTTGACCCTGGTACTGTTGTAGGTTCCATTTATGAAAAAGATATTAACTTAGATATTAGCTTAGCTTTGAGAGATGAACTTACAAAATTGGGTGCTATTGTTTATATGACTAGAGAAGGGGATTATGATTTAGGTACACCTAAGGCTACTTATCGGAAAAAAAGTGATTTTGATCATCGAATATCTTATATTAATAAAAGCAATGCTGATTATTATGTGTCTATTCATTTGAATTATTTAAGTGATGCAAGTTATTCAGGCGTTCAGGTTTTTTATTCATCTGTAAATGAAAAAAATGAAGGGTTAGCTTCATCTATTCAAAGTTATATGAATGAAAAATTGGGAACAAGTCGAGAAATTAAAAAAATTTCAAATTCTATATATATGTATTCTAAGCTTACAGTTCCTGGTGTTTTGGTAGAGTGTGGATTTCTTTCTAATTATCAAGAAAGAATGTTGTTACAAGATGAATCATATATTCAGACTTTTGCAAAGTATTTAGCAGAAAGTTTTGTTAGTATTTAAAGTATTTATTTGTAAGTTTTCTTGATACTGGTAAACCAGTGGTGTAAGAGTTGTCTCCTATAATTGTTAATAGTTCTTTTTTTGAAATTTTTCTTTTAAAGTATTCATCTATTTTTGTTATGATATAACATGCTTCTTGTAATGATTTTTCAAAAAGTTCCAAAAAGGAGTCATTTTTTTTAATATTTTTATCAGCTGGATAAATCCAAATTTCATGATTTTCATTTAAATATTCTAAATATATTTTGGTAATATAAAAGCTTAAATATTCATATTTTCGAGGACTATTTTTCATTAAACAATCTTTTATTTTATATAACTGCTTTTTAATTCCCAGTGTATCTGTTACAAAATATTTTACTAAAAAATTTCCAGTAGATGTGCTTTTTTCGTAAATGTTACCCATGTTGGTTGTTTGAAATGTATTTAGAAAAGTATAATCTATAGTATTTTTTACTTGTTTAGAAAATTTTGCTTTTGGAAGTAATATATCAGCTAATTTAGCACTTTTTAGTTTTTTTCCTGTATATTTTTGATACATATAGGCATCAATATTTACTTCCATTTTTTCATGTAATCCTCGATATTTTAAGTTAACGGAAGGTACACCTGTATAGTAAATAACAAATGGATGGCAGTGATAATCTAAAACGTAATGGCAAATACTGCCGTATAAATAACTTAAACAATCTTTGTTTTTTTCTAGTTGATTATTTGTGATGTATTCAAGAATGTTTTCAAAATATGATGCCACTTTTTCTTGTTGGGCAAGATGACCTAATTCTCGAATTTTTTTCCCTTGCCAAGGTGTTAAGAACTTGTAATAAAAAAGATTATCAAAGCTTTGCGCGAATACATAAAAAATATCATCCGTTATTTCATTTTGAATTTTTTTAGGTAACTGCTTTTTTACTTCTTTTGCAAAAATATGATGAGTTACTATTGATGGCATTTTACCTCCTTTGTTTTCATTTTAGCATAAATAGGGTAAATTTCATAATTTTTTCACATTTATCTAACATAATTGTCAAGAAATCTGACTACAATAATCCTGTACTTTGTGATATAATGTTTTAAGATATGGGGTGCTAGTATGGTTAAGACTTTTAAAACACTCGATGAACAGCTTAAAATATTACAAGGTAAAGGTCTTATAATATCTGATCCAGAAGAAACAAAAGATATTTTGCTTAGAGAGAATTATTTTTTTGTTAGCGGGTATCGATTGCTTTTTATGGAAAGTGTTACAAATAAGCTTTTTTTGCCGGGAACAACTTTTGAAGAATTGTATGCTGTTTTTCAATTTGATCGACATATACGAAATATTATTTTTAAAAATTTACTGATTATTGAAAACAACATTAAAAGTATTACTGCATACAATCTATCTGGTAAATATGGTATTCATGAAGATGAATATTTGAATCCTAAGAATTTTGTGAATGACCGAAAAAGAAAAAAGCAAGTAGATGATTTGCTTAGAAAAATGAAAAGACAAATACGTATTAATGGTGGTCAACATCAAGCAACATTGCATTATATTGAAAAGTATGGATATGTTCCTTTGTGGATTGCCGTTAAGGTTTTGTCTTTTGGGATTGTTAGTGAGCTTTATCAAATTTTAAAACCAGAGGATCAGATAAATATTGCAAAAGATTTTCATGTAGATCGAGAACAATTGCTTGTATATTTTCCTATTTTAGCGAATTTTCGTAATTTATGTGCTCATGAAGATATATTGTATGAGCATAAAGCTCAACGAAGTATTGAAGATACGAAGTATCATGAGCTTTTAGAGATTCCTAAGGTTAATGATGAGTATATTTATGGAAAAAATGATTTGTTCGCAGTGGTAATTATTTTGAAACAGTTATTACGAAGAGATGATTTTTTCTTATTTATGAGTGAATTTGAATATGAAATTCAAATTTTGGCTGATCGCTTGAAAACTATTACAATTGAAAAAGTTTTAGATCGAATGGGTTTTCCAATTAATTATGGAGAGATGGTGAGATTGTAGTGAAAACAAATTCAGAGAAAAAAATCAAAGAAAATACAGGTGGCAAGTATTTTTTAATCGGTGTAGTTATGTTTTTTGTTGGAGCAATTAGCTTATATGCTGTTATGTATTTTTTTCCAGCTCCTTTTGTAAAGACAATTACTGAAGAAACAAGGAATGTTAATATTACAGATACAGGTATAGCTGATGCTGTTGAAAAGATTTATGATGCAGTTGTTGTTGTCAAAACTTATAAAAGCCAACAACTTTATGCAACAGGAACAGGCTTTGTTTATAAAAGGGATGATAATAAGGCTTATATTTTAACGAATAATCATGTTATTGAGTCTGGAGATGCAATATATGTAGAATTTACAGATGGAAGACAAATTGAAACTTCTGTAGAAGGAAAAGATACGTATTCTGATATTGCTGTACTTTCTTTAGATGCTGATGAGGTGTCTGTAGTTGCTGAGATGGGAAGTAGTGAAGATGCAAGAGTAGGAGATACGGTATTTACTGTTGGAGCTCCAATAAATTCTGATGCTTATTCAGGAACAGTTACAAGAGGTATTCTTTCTGGAAAGAATAGATTGGTTGGTGTTTCTACTCAAAATTCTAATGTTTCAGATATTATGATGAGTGTATTACAAACAGATGCTGCAATTAATTCAGGAAATTCTGGTGGACCACTTGTTAATGCAAATGGTGAAGTTATTGGTATTACTTCATTAAAACTTTCATCTAGTGGCTTATCTAGTAATGCAAGTATTGAAGGTATGGGTTTTGCAATTCCTATTGAAACTGCTTTAAGTTATGCTGAAAAATTAGAAAATGGTGAAACTATCGAACGCCCTTCACTTGGAATAACTATGAGAAATTTAGCTGATGCGATGTATTATCATTATCCAGCATTAAATAATATAGGAGTCGATTCTGGAGTTTATGTTGAAAGTGTAACAGATGGTAGTCCAGCTGCCGATGGTGGTATTGAAACCGGAGATGTTATCACAGCTGTTGATGATAAAGAAGTTACTGATTTAGCTTATTTAAGATATCTTTTATATAATCATAGTGTAGGCGATACAATGAAAGTTACGGTTTATCGTGATGGAGATTATCGAGATTTAACAATTCATTTAGATCAAAAAGCAAGCTAGTTATTTAGCTTGCTTTTGCCATTTACGAACGATTTTTAAGTTGACGTTTGTTTTTGTGGATAAGTATGGTGTTATGCTTGATGAATCTACATAAATTTGATTTTCTTCTAAAGGAATGGTTGTTAATAAAGTACTTTTTGGTGTGAAGGGAATTTTATGATTTATTCTTAATGTTAAAAGCCAATTTAATTGTTCTAAATCTATGTAATGATTATCAAATGTTTTTAGTAGAACGGCATGTCTTTTGTATAATGTGCTTTCTTTTTTTATGTGACCTAGACCTGGAATAAATCTCCCATCTTCATATGTACTTTCTTTATCTATTTCTACATCATACTTTGTTATTTTATATAAATCTCCAAAAAATATTTTTTCTGAATCCATAAAAAAAACTCCTTTCTGTAATTATATGGAGTTTTATTATATCATATTCTAGACTTCTTGTTCTAAATATTTTTGTATTGCAGAAGCAATCCCTTTTGCATAACCTGTTCGATTATTTAGGACATTTAAAAGATTTTCGTAATTATCCATATATCCTAATTCAAATAAATAAGGTTCAGCTGTATTATTGGAATTGTAATGTTCATTTTTTGGGTAGTCTGGTTTATAAATTCCATCTTGAGCTGCGTGAGTAGATATACCGCCGACTTCTCTAATATAATAGTAATAAATCATGTCGGTTGTCCAGAATCCTAAATCATCACCAATTTCATCTAAGGTAAAGAATCTTTGATAAATTCCATCAGCAATATTGTATTCTTGTTTTGGTGAAGTTGTAGTATTTGCATTTTGAGTAATTTCATTAACAAAAATTTCAGCTAAATCTAGATTTGTATCATTTGCTATATAAAGTTCTAATCCTTTTAAATAACTTGTTCCGCCCATTCCTGATGAATTATGATGAATAGCTAAACTAAATTTTGATTTAGTATCATTTGCTAGAGTTGCACTTCCATTTTTTTCGTAGATATATACTTCATCTTCAGGGTCATCCCTAGTCATCGCGACTTTATAACCCATTTCTTCTAAAATTCTTTTTAGTTCTAAGGATACTTCTAGATTTAAATCACTTTCGTGTATGGTGGTTCCAGTATAGCAACCGTAGTAGTAATCCGGAGTACTTCCGTCACTACAAGCAGTCATTCCACCGTCAACCGCATCATGTCCAGGATCAATAGTTATGTCATAGACGTCATCAGGTAATGTTGTTTCTTTAATAGTAAATTTTAATGTAGGGATTTCTTCATATGTATTCCATTCAATATCAATTTTGTTATTTTTACCGTCTTTAGTTAAAGTATAATATTCTAAGTCTTCATATTCTGTTTTGTTTTGAACAGAATAATATTTTTTGATTTCATTGTTTTCTTTGTCATGATTTATTGTTTCGATAACTAAATAGTATTCACCTTTTGGCAAGTTTTCTAATACGATTCCTTCGTTGATATATTCGCTTGTAATGAATGAATATGTGTTATTTTCTTCTTCAGTAAGCTCCCAGTTAATATTAATATTATCTGTTCCATTGGTAAGTTTTAAAGAAACTTCTTCAACTTCTTCAGGTAAAGTAAATGTTCCTTCCATATTCATATGTATTCCATAAATTGCATATTTATCAATATCGACGTATGCTGTTGTTTCTATTGTTTCTAAAAAGCTTTTTTGGGGTTCTTTGTTAAAAAATAATGTGTATCCAAAATAAATAATACCAATAATTAAAGCTGTGAAACATAAAGTTAATGTATATGTCAAGATTTTTCTTTTTAATTTTTTTCTTTTTTTCATAACAACCTCGTTTCTATGATAGAATAATTATAACAAAGTTTTTTTTGAAACACAAATATTGTCGAAGGAAGTGAAGTATTTGAAGAATTTATTTGACTATTTAACTTATTATGGAAATTTATCTTTTGATGATTATGCTTTTAATGAAGTGGATAGCTTAATTTTATCTTTACTTAGCTATGTTAAATTTAATCAGATTGTACCAAATGGGAAAAATGATTTTATTTATTTGGAAGAAGCTTGTTTTAAATTTTTAAAAAAATATAGTGAAAAGGATTTTAAAAAAGAAGATTGGTTGTTTCCTAATTCTTATAAGTTGATGGAAGTGCTGCAATATTCTAAGCGTTTTTATCATACAAAATTGTATCATTTAGTTTCTAGCGTGGATTCTAATGGTCAATTCGGAGCTTTAACCATTCGTTTGCCTAATCATATAACTTATATTTCTTTTGAAGGAACAGATAGTAATGTTGTCGGATGGAAGGAAGATTTTCAAATTATTTATCAGTTTCCTATATCTTCTCAAAAACTAGCCCAAGAATATTTTAACCAGACTATTCGTTTATTTGATCGGCAGATTTATGTTGGAGGAAATAGTAAAGGTGGAAATTTGGCTATGTATGCTTATATGTATGGGAATGAAAAATGGAAGAAAAAAGTCAAGCAAGTGTATAATTTTGATGGACCCGGTTTTTTAGATGATGTCGTCCATTCTAAAGTTTATGAAGAAATGAGTAAGAAATTAACTGTAGTTGTTCCAAAAGAAAGTGTTATTGGGATGATTTTGGGAAATGAACATTTTCATGTGGTCAATAGTAGTGCGCATGCGGTTTTACAACATGACGGGTATACATGGGAATGTTTTGGTGGACGGTTGGTTACATCAACTTTATCTAAAAAAAGCGAGAAATTAAAAAATAATTTACAAGAGTATTTACAAGCAATGACTGAAGAGGAGAAGAAAAGCTTTGTTGAAACTTTTTTTGCTATTTTTGAAAAAACAAAAATTACAAATATTATGCAACTTAAAGAACTTAAAATTTCTACACTATTAAATTTAATGAGGGAGCTTAAAAATATTCCATCTTCAACGAAACGAAATTTGATTGCATTACTTAGAATGTTGATAACTGGTATGAATTGATATAACCAAAAATAGACTCTTATCATAAATTATGATAGGAGGTATTTTTATGGCCAAAAAAATTGTAATTGATGCTGGACATGGTGGAGAAGATCCAGGTACAAGCGCGAATGGAATTGTTGAAAAAGATTTGACTTTAAAGATTAGTGAGTATTTACATAAAAGATTTGATGAGCTTGGTATTCCTAATGAAATGACAAGAACTGGTGACGTTACTTTAGGACCTGATGATAGACCTACGAAAGCTCAAAGTTTTTATGGAAATTCTAGTGATGTTATTTTGCTTTCTAATCATGTTAATGCTGGTGGTGGAGATGGAGCAGAAATTATTTACTCTTTGAGAAATTCTGATAAACTATCGAATTTGATTGCTCAAGAATTTGCTAAGGCGGGACAAAATGTTCGTAAGTACTATCAACGCAGATTACCTTCTGATCCATCTAAAGACTATTATTATATTTTGCGAGATACGCCTAATAATGAATCTTTAATTATTGAATATGGTTTTGTTGATAGTACTGGTGATGATGTTGAACAATTGAAAAATGATTGGGAAGATTTAGCTGAAGCAGTTGTTCGAGCTGTGGCAAGCTATGTGGGAGTGCCTTATTCTGGAGGTTCAAGTTCTGGTACAAGTTATGTTGTAAAATCTGGAGATACTTTATGGAGTATTGCTAAGAAGTATGGAGTTTCTGTTGACGAATTAAAAGAAAAAAATAATTTATCAAGTAATGCTTTATCTTTAAATCAAATTCTTATTATTCCAACGAAAGATGAAATTGTAGATGAAGATAATGGTGATTATTATACAGTTGTTGCAGGAGATACTTTGTATGGAATTGCTAATCGGTATGGATTAACGGTTGATGAATTAAAGTCGTTAAATAATCTAACTTCTAACACATTAAGCATTGGACAAAAGCTTTTAATTAAACCAACTGATACGAGTGATGGTTCTTTAGAAACGTATACAGTTAAAAAAGGTGATAATTTGTACAAAATAGCTTTACAATATGATACTACTGTTGATGCTTTGAAAACTTTAAATGGATTAACGTCAAATTTATTAAGTATAGGACAAGTTTTGAAAATTCCTAGTTCCAGTACAAATGAAATGGTTTATACGGTAGTAGCAGGTGATAATTTATATCAAATTGCGAGGCGATTTGGAACGACTGTTGCAGCGATTATGTCGCGAAATAATCTTACAACGAATTTGCTTAGTGTAGGTCAAAAATTAATTATTCCATAAAAAAAGTGTAGGTTACCTACATTTTTTTTAATAAATTTCATCACATTCTCCAGAGTTTGGTCTGTAAAAGCAATGATTTTTATATTTTCCTGCTAAAGGCTGTGAGTACCAAGTAGAAGTACAACTATTGCTTCCTGGAGCATAGAACCATAGTGCGTGGGTTGCTGGATAATAATATTCACCTTTTAGAATTCTATCTGCTAGTTGTTTTTCTAAGGCTGTGGGTGAGGCTTGGAATAGGGAACTATCTACACCAACAAATTGATTAGGCTGATAGATAACATCATATATTGTATTGACATTTTTAAAGGTGTAACAATTTACAAGAGCACGATTAACAACGACGTTTCCAACCATAAGCATTCCAAGGTCTCCTTCATTTAGTGCTTCAGCCCGCATGATTCTAGCAAGCAAATCTTTTTCTTTGGTATTATATTCAATAATCATTTAAATCACCTACGATATTTTATGTAAAAAAGACTAGAAATGTCCAATTCTTCATGATATAATGAGTTTGTCCATGTTGTTAGGGGCGTGGTATAATGGTAGCATAGGAGTCTCCAAAACTCTTGTTGTGGAGATTGAATATGTTTATTTAACCCTTATAGACATTGATAAAAATAAAATTTTTATTTTGGCTTGTGGTCAGTATTGGTGGCAAACCTTTCAATCTATATCGATTAAAAACAATTTAAAACAGATTGAAACTTGTTAAAAAAGTAAGTTTTATGATATAATTATTTTGCTTTTAAAGAACAGATTTAGGGGTGTAATTTAGTGGTAAAATTTTGGTCTCCAAAACCAACTTCGGGAGTTCGACTCTCTCCACCCCTGCCAGAGAAATTACCGATTTTTCCTTTTATTATAGGGAAAAATCGTTTTTTGTGTGCCGTGCATGGCATATATCTAGGAGGTGAAAGTCCTTTATACGCGTAGGTATCGACGAAGTATTAGA
>CALVXT010000024.1 GCA_944371545.1 uncultured Bacilli bacterium
TGGACCTCGTAGGACTCGAACCTACGACCGACCGGTTATGAGCCGGTTGCTCTAACCAACTGAGCTAGAGGTCCAACAGCTATTTAAGTATACAATAATTTTTTTTGAAAAACAAGTAAATTTTAGAAAAAAAGTAGAAAAAAAAGAAAAAATGCGATACAATAAAAATGTAATGCACAAATTACCCTGTAGCCAAGTGGTAAGGCAGTGGGCTCTGACCCCATCATTTCATTGGTTCGAATCCAATCAGGGTAGCCAAAATGTTTTAAATATCGCGAAAGCGATTTTTTTTATAAATAGAAAACAAGGAAAATTATTTTCCTTGCAACATATTAAGTAAATCAATTTTAAATCTGTCTTTAGAAGCATTAGATTTACTAATCATAATTCCTTTGTAAGTACCAAGTTCAGATCTATGTCCTTCTAAAAGAATATCTTTTGGAAGAATTTCTTTTAACATTACAGTTTCTTCTTTTTTATACACAGTATAAATAAGTTTTACTTTACCATGAACTTGAGCAAACATTTCATCACTTGGCAACTCTAATTCGTAAGTAATTGTCCCAGCCTTTTTATTTTGACTAATCACTTCACCAGGAAACTCACCATCACGCATTTTAGGATAATAATCAAAGCTTAATTTTTTAAAAGCTCTCATATTATATTTTTTTAATGATCTTTCTAACTTACGAAATTCGTTTTCATTTACATAATCTAAGACAAAATTTTTCATTTCACATACCCCCTATTAACCCTTTTCGTACTTTAATTATAGCACAAAATAGAAAAAATGTCAAATTTGTGTCTAACTACTTGATTTTTTATATTATTCCCTATTGGGATTAAAATATACCATATATCCATGTATTTGTCAAATTTTGACAAAAAAATTCATTTAGAAACATCTAAATGAACTAAAGTTTGTCCTAAATTATATGGATCTAAATGATATTCCAAAACCCGCCTATCTTGAGATAATATGTGGTGAACTTCTTCTTTTAGTTTACCAGTTCCTTTACCATGTATAATTACAACATAAGGATCTTTTAATTTAATGTGATCAGATATAAAATTATGAACTACTGTATAAGCTGTTATTGCGTATTCACCATGCAAATCAATTTTAGGATAATAAGACCAATAATACATATTTAGCCTTGATTATTTGTTGGTGGATTTGGAGGCATATTAGGATTTTGTGTTGGAAGAGGCATTTCTGGAGTTTTCGGAGGTTGAGCTGGGGAAGAATTTGGAATATTTTGTAAAGTTTGCATATTTGCAGCCGGATTTGGTGCAGAAGAAACTTGCTCTACATTTTGTTGCTGTGTTTCAATTGGGCCAAATTTACTTTCGTATTGACTAATAACATCTGATAAAATTGGAATCGAAGACTTTGCGCCATATTTAGTTGTTGATAAAGCCGCGGCAATATTTGCAAGACGAATACACACTTCTAAATCATAGCCTTTTCCCAACGCATAAATTAAAGCACCGTCAAAAACATCCCCTGCGCCGGTTCGATCTACTTCTGTAACTGGCATTGTTTGCATAACTTTAATTTCATTATTAATAGAAAACATTGCTCCCTTATTTTGCATAGTAACAATAATTTCGTTTTTTGGAAATTTTTCTCTTAATTCTTTATATAAATTTAATAAATGAGTAGGATTATTCGTATCTACGCGCATTTTAGTAACTTGACATGCAAATTCCATGGAAAACACAACGTATTTTACCTCTTTTGCTATCGAAACAACTTCTTTAGGATCAGCATAGT
The DNA here is from genome assembly GCA_944371545.1 of uncultured Bacilli bacterium. Classification (GTDB taxonomy): domain Bacteria; phylum Bacillota_I; class Bacilli_A; order RF39; family UBA660; genus Ventrenecus. The sequence goes on from CALVXT010000024.1 coordinate 1,778, forward strand.
TTAACCCTGCCCCTAAAACTGTAATTGCGTTTGGAAACTTATTTAATGCGGACATAGTTGCTGAATACTCGAATCCATCTGTGTAAATAACGTCTGGAGTTACGTCAAATTCGTATTTTTTCAAATGATAAACTTCTGGTTCGATCATAAGTTGTGTTCTTGAAGTAGTTTCTTTATTTGCAATGATAAAAGTAGTTGTTGTCTTTTTTTCATAGTTTACTTCCATAAAATTTGTATGAACATTACCACTTTCTAAATCTTTTTTAATAAATGTGCCAAAATCATCATATCCAACAGCTCCAGCAAAATAGCTTTCGTTATTCCATCTTCCTAGTAAATATGCAACATTTGATCCACTTCCGCCACTACCATCCAATTTTTCTTTAATTAAATTTTTACTATTTTCAACTGGATATTTGTCTACAGGTACCGTTGTATCATATGTGGCTTTCCCAATACTTAATGCAATCATTTAAATCACCCATCTTATCTTTCTTTATTAATTATACAATAATACTCGTTTTTTGTAAAAAGTTTTTAGAAAAAATCTTTTCCATTTTTTGAATGATAAAAACAGAGAAATCTGTTTCATCAATTATAACTAGATAAATTTAACCGTTTCATCTAAAGTTTTTCTTACATTATGCAATGGATTTCCTTTGTATTCGTCATCTTTATAACCTATTGGAATTAGACAAATCGGTTCAACACCATCTTCTAACTTAAATTCCTTTTTTAATTCTTGCTTATCAAACATTTCAATCCATATATTATCAATACCAACATTTGTTGCTTCTAACATCATGTGAGTTGCCACGATACACGCATCCATTTCATAAGTTGAATAATCATCTTTAGTCCAAGCAATTTTTTTATCACTGCAAACAATTAAAACAGTTGATGCACCATATCTACAAGGACTTACTTTATCTATTTTTTCTAATGCTTCAGTTGAAGTCGCGACATAGATTTTTTGAGGTTGTAGATTTTTAGCAGTTGGAGCTAATCTTCCCGCTTCTAATATCCTATTTAGTTTTTCCGGTTCTACTTTTTTATTTTTAAATTTTCTTGTTGCCATACGATTTCTAATAACTGTTTCAAAATCTTGATTTTCTTTAGAAATGCTCGTATATTGTTCTACTCTCATTTTTAAATGATACTTGTTTCTCAACTCTGCAATTTGCTCCATCATTGGTGATTTATGATGGAAATCTAAAGCTTCTTGACTTTCCCAGCAATCAATTAATAAAACAGTTTCTGGATCATTTAGAGGGAAAAAATATTCATATCTTTTATTTCCTTTTTCGTTACGTACTTGATCCACTATTCCTTTAGCAATCATTTCATTTGCAAAAGCTCTTGCACTTCCATTTTCTCCAGTATAGTATATATTTATTGTTAAACTCATTCATTATCACTCCTTTACAAAATATAATTTATCATTTCATTTATTCTAAACGGCTAATATATTTTCTCTAATATTTCATCTTTTAAATTATCATCAACTCCTAGAATAATTTTATCATAAAGCAAAAGAAAACTCTATCAACTAAGATAAAGTTTTCCCACATTTTCAACCGAGATCATTTATAACTCGCACCACTCGGAAGCGGCTAACATTTTCATATTAATGCATTTTTTCAATACAACATAAATGTACTATATTTTTTTAAAATGTCAATGAGTACATCTATTATTAGTATACTCAATATTCTTTTAATAAATGCTTTCTTATGCAAAAATTATAATTTATACTTTAAGATATCGTATAAAAATTTCTACATATTTATTATTTTCTTATTTTTCTTTTATAACAGCTATAGCTGCAGCGAGTCTTGCAATCGGAACCCTAAATGGCGAACAAGAAACATAATCCAATCCAGCTCTATAGCAAAATTCAATACTAGAAGGATCTCCTCCGTGTTCTCCACAAACTCCTAAGGAAAGATTTGGATTTGTACTTCTTCCTTTTTTTGCAGCCATTTCTACTAACTGACCTACTCCTTCTTGATCTAATCGAGCAAATGGATCTTGTTCAAAAATTTGTTTAGCATAATAATCATTTAAGAATTTTCCTGCATCGTCTCTTGAAAAACCATAAGTCATTTGCGTTAAATCATTTGTTCCAAAAGAGAAGAAATCAGCATGTTCAGCAATTTTGTCGGCAATTAAGGCTGCTCTTGGAACTTCAATCATCGTTCCAACTTCATAAGATAATGAGACATTTGCATCCTTAATAATTTCATCCGCAGTACTAGTAACAATATCCTTTACGAAAGTAAATTCTTTGGTACTACCAACTAATGGAATCATAATCTCAGGAGTGATTTCTAATCCTTCTTTTTTCACTTCAAGCGCCGCTTCAATAACTGCGCGAGTCTGCATTTTAGCAATTTCTGGATACGTAATCGCGAGTCTACATCCTCTATGTCCCATCATTGGGTTAAATTCTTTTAAAGATGCAATTCGTTCTTCTAGCTCACTTTCACTTTTATGAAGCGCATCAGCAAGTTCTTGAATTTCTTCTTTTTTATGTGGCAAGAATTCATGTAGAGGCGGATCTAAAAACCGAATAACTACAGGATTTGGAGCCATAGCTTTATATAATTCAATAAAATCGTTTCTTTGATAAGGTAAAATTGCTTCCAAAGCTTTAACTCTTTCCTCTTCCGTATCAGCCATAATCATCTTTCGAAAATTAAAAATTCTTTCTTTATCAAAAAACATATGCTCAGTTCGGCAAAGCCCAATTCCTTCAGCACCAAATTTTTTAGCTTGTAAGGCATCACGTGGATTATCTGCATTTGCGCGCACTTTAAGTGTACGAACTTCATCCGCCCAAGACATAAATGTTTCAAAATCGCCACTGATAGATGCTTCTTCTTTTAAAATCATGCCTTCATAAACTTTTCCAGTCGAACCATCAAGACTAATTTCATCTTTTTCATGAAAAACTTGACCATCTTTTGTTTTTAACCATTTTTCTTTTTCATTGATTGTAAGTTCCCCACATCCAGAAACACAACAAGTTCCCATTCCACGAGCAACAACTGCCGCATGAGAAGTCATTCCCCCACGAATAGTTAAAATTCCTTCTGAATGGTTCATTCCTTCAATATCTTCCGGACTAGTTTCCAAACGAACCAATATAACTTTCTCGCCTTTTTGACTTGCTTCAGTTGCTTCTTTTGCTGTAAAGTAAATTTTTCCAGCCGCTGCTCCAGGACTCGCTGCAAGACCGGTTGCAATGACTTTTCCGTTCTTTAAACTACTCTCATTAAAGGTTGGATGAAGTAAACTATCTAATTGTTTCGGGTCAACTCTAAGTAAAGCTTCTTCCTTCGTAATTTTTCCTTCATTAACTAAATCCACAGCAATCTTTATTGCAGCCGATGCTGTTCTCTTACCATTTCTTGTTTGTAACATAAAGAGTTTGCCATTCTCAATCGTAAATTCCATATCTTGCATATCTTTATAATGATCTTCAAGTTTCTTAGCTAAAGTTTCAAATTCTTTATAAACATCTGGCATATCACTTTCTAACTTAGAAATTGGACTTGGTGTACGAATTCCTGCAACGACATCTTCACCTTGAGCATTCATTAAATACTCTCCATAAAGTTTCTTTTCACCTGTTGCTGGATTTCTTGTGAAAGCTACTCCTGTACCAGAAGTTTCTCCTAAGTTTCCATAAACCATTTCTTGAACATTAACAGCAGTTCCCCAAGAAGAAGGAATATCATTCATTCTTCGATAATAAATTGCTCTTTCATTATTCCAACTACGAAAAACTGCACGTACAGCTTCTAAAAGTTGCTCTTTAGGATTTTCTGGAAACTCTTCTTTGGCAATTTCAAAATAAATCTTTTTAAAATCTGCCGTGATATTTTTCATATCTTCTGCATCTAAATCTGTATCAAAATGAACATGTTTCTTTTCTTTATATTCATCTAAATAACGTTCAAAGGCACTTTTAGGATATCCTTTAACAACATCTGCATACATTTGAATAAATCTTCGATAAGAATCATATACAAAACGTTCGTTTTGGCATTCTTTAGCAAAGCTTGTAGCAACTTCATCATTCAAGCCTAAATTTAAAATCGTATCCATCATTCCTGGCATACTTGCTCTAGCTCCACTACGAACACTAACCAAAAGTGGATTTTTTGCATCTCCAAACGTCTTTCCCGTAATGCTCTCTAACTTCTTTAACGAATTAAGAATTTCGTTTTCGATATCATCACTTAATTTTTCCTTATTTTCATAATAACTTGTACACGCCTCTGTTGTCACCGTAAACCCGCGTGGTACAGGAAGACCAATCTTCGTCATTTCAGCTAGATTAGCGCCTTTTCCACCTAGGATTTCTTTCATATCTTTGTTTCCTTCAGAAAACATATATACATATTTTGGCATCAATTCATCTCCTTATCTTATGCTCTAAAATCATTATACCGAGAACTTTAAAAAAAAGATATGTTTTCGACATATCTTGACATGAATTCTACCAAATTCTCTTTTCTTTAAACTATTTTCTCTTCATTTTATGAAAATATTCTTGTCGTAGATACTCATTAGACAAATGAGTATATATTTGAGTTGTATTTAATTTTTCATGACCTAAAAGTTCCTGAACAGTTCTTATATCTGCCCCATTAAGAAGTAAATGAGTTGCAAAAGTATGTCTTAGAGTATGTGGAGAAACATGATGTTGCATCGCAACTTTTTTCACACGAGCAGAAACCATTTGTTCAGCAGAAGAACGGCTCATCTGATTACCTAAAGTATTCAAAAATAAATAATCACATTTTTTTCCTTTTAAAAATACATTCCGCACATTCAAATAATCTTCTAAAGCTTCTTTTGCATAATCACCAAATAAAACTATTCGTTCTTTACTTCCCTTTCCTAAAGTTCGAATCGTTCTTTCTTTCAAATCAATATCTTTTAACTTAATATTTACAAGTTCACTAACCCGCATACCCGTAGCATATAAAAGCTCAAACATGCATCGACATAAAAGGTCTCTAGGAGTGGTTTCATTTTGAAAATCAAGTAATGTAGCAATCTCTTCATAATTTAAAGTATCAGGTAATTTTCTTTTGGTTTTGGGATTATGAACCGTTTTAAAAATATTAGTTACAATACGCCCTTGTTCTTTCAAATACGAATAATAACTTCTAAGAGCCGTGATATGTCTAGCTACCGAAGTATTTGTATATTTAAGTTGATCTAAATATTGTAAGTAATCCCAAATTTCTTGTTTAGTAATTTTAAAAGGATGAATTCTTTTTTCTTCTAAATATTGATAATATTTACAAAGTTCATTTTTATAACCTAAAAGAGTATTCTCACTATAATTTCGTTCAAATTTTAAATATTCTAAAAAAGATTGTACTTCTTTCATATACGTCACCTTATTTATCTATAGTATACCACAATACTCTTGTATAAAAAAATGATTTTCTTCTCATAATAAAACTATGAAAACACGTGATTATATAAATATTTTTATAATTTTTTCCATTCTAGGATTTTTAAGTGAGTTCATCATCAGTCTTTGTATGCATGCACAAAAACAAACGCTTTTAATTGGACCCTGGATGCCAATTTATGGCTTAGGAATTCTACTTGTTTTGGGAATTGACCACATATTATCCAAAAGACTCCATGGAAAAGAAAAAATTTTCTTTTGCTTTTTATTAAGTTTCTTTCTTCTTACCTTAATAGAAGGATTAGGTGGCTTTCTAACAAACTTTTTCTTTCAAAAAAATTTTTGGGATTATACCAATCTTCCCTTTTCAATAGGAATGCATATGAATATCCTCATTTCACTGATTTGGGGAGCTGCAGCACTTTTCATTTGTTACTTTGTGTTACCAAGAATAAAACACTTACTTTCTAAAATTCCCATTTGGCTCACACTTTTACTAAGCATAGTATTTTTAATAGATAATCTTTACTGTTTTTGGAAAAATTGTACACTTTTTTCCTTAATAATTTGCTATTTTCTTTGATAGTCCTTAGGTTTTTGGTATAATAAAAGTCAAGAAGGTGCTTAAAATGTTTAGAGCTTTACAAATACTTACGAATAAGTTTTTAACTTTTGTTTTAAAAATTCTAGGAAAAAACGGAACCCAATTTCCTGGTTCCATCAGTTACAACATGAATCAGCATGTCCTAGAGAAAATCAAATATCCAAAATATGTCATTGGAGTTACAGGCTCAAGCGGTAAAGGAACAACAACAAACTTAATTTATCATATTTTAAAAGAAGCAGGTTACGATGTTGTTTACAACGCTTCTGGTAGCAACGGAATTCGCGGGATTACAACTTTGATTTTAAATAATTGTACTATCTTCGGAAAATTCAAACACGAAGTATTACTGCTAGAACTAGATGAAAAACATTTACATTTAGCTTTTGGAAAAAATAAAATGACTCATTTAGTCATCACAAATATTACTCGGGACCAACCAGCCAGAAATGGTTCACCAGATTTAATTTACAAAGCCATATTTGATAGCTTAGATGAACAAACAACTCTTATTTTAAATGCCGATGATCCAGGTCTTATGAAAGCTACTCTTTCATTTCCAGGGAAAATTAAGACATATGGAATTAATAAAATGAGAGATTCTTATCAAAAAACCATCAATTTTAGTGTCGATGAAGCCTATTGTCCAAACTGTCACAAAAAGCTCATTTATTCTTATTACCACTACGGTCACATTGGTTCTTACTATTGTCCAAACTGCGATTTTAAAAGAGGAACTCCCGACTATGTAGGAACAAAGTTAGACTTAAAAAAACAAACCATGAATGTTAATAATAACGAAATACATTTAAACAAAGACTTTCTTTTCACAGCCTATGCTTCCATCGCAGCATACGCTTTATGCGATACCATAAACATCCCTGAAGAAAAGATTTTAGACACATTTAATAAAGAAAAAATCCCAACGAAACGTGGCCACGATTTAAAATTAGGTCACCGAACCATCACCATGTTAGAAAGCAAAAATGAAAACGCTTTAAGCTACTATCAATCTTTAAAATATGTACTCAATGCTGAAGGGAAAAAAGTAGTTATTTTAGGATTTGATAACGTATCTAGAAGATATAAATATAATGACTTATCATGGCTTTGGGATGTAGAATTTGAATTATTAAATGACGAGAGTATCGAAAAAATTATTTTAATTGGTCGATTTAAATGGGATGTAAGAGTACGGTTAGAATACGCTAAAATCCCAAATGAAAAAATTTATATGTTAGACGATATAAATGAAATAGTTCATGTTTTAAAAACAGAAACAAAAGGTAATATTTATACAATGGTTTGTTTCGATATGACTGAAATACTTTTGAAAAAATTTAAGGAGGAGCCTAATGGAAACCATTAAAATTGCACATTTGTATTATGATTTAATGAATCTCTATGGAGAACACGGCAATATCCTTGCTCTTACCAAACACTTAGAAACTCACAAAATAAAGCCTATTGTTCATTATCTATCCGTAGAAGATGAAATTGATTTTTCTAAGTACGACATCTTTTATATTGGAAGTGGCAGTACTCCAAACTTTCATTTAGTAAGAAAAGATATTTTAAAAAGAAAAAAAGAAATTAAAAAAGCTTTAAAAGAAAAAAAATTCTTTTTAGTTACCGGAAATGCAATCGACTTATTTGGAAGAAGTTATAATACAACAGAGGAACAAGAATTAGAAACTTTAGATATTTTTCAATATGAAACTTTTGAAACAGATTTTCGAATTGTTGGAGAACAAGTATATAAATTTCCAAAATTAGAAGAAGAAATTATTGGCTTTCAAAATCGAAATACTGTCTTAAGATATATCAAAGAAAAACATTTATTCGATGTCAAAAGTGGAACAGGCTATGTCCCTAAAGCCATTGTAGAAGGAATTAAAAAAGACAACTTTTATGGCACATATCTTTTAGGTCCGATTTTAATTCGTAACCCTTACTTTACCGAGTATTTAGTAGAACAAATCGTCAAACAAAAAAATCTTGCATTTGAACCCTACATAGACAAATTAGAAATAAAAGCCTATGAAGAATATCGCAAAAATATGTTAAATGAAAAAAATGGAAATTAGCTTCCATTTTTTATTTTTAAAAAATTTTTCCTTTCTTCTTTAGAAAAATGACATCCACAATAATCTTGACGATAAAGATTATATTCTTTAGACATTTCAATACTTTTTTTATATCCATCATGTTTTTTAAAATCACTATACAAGAAAGATACTTGATATGTCAAAGCCAACTCTTCACCTATTTCATTGATTTTTAAAGCATTTTTATAAGGACTAACAGTTAAACTTGTTCCAAAATACTCGAATCCTTTTTCTTTAGCCACTTGAGCAGTTTTTTCTAAACGCATCTTATAACACTTAAAGCATCTTGGACCGCCCTCTTTTTCATTTTCGAGTCCTTCACTAACTTTTTCAAAGGCTTCATGTTCATAGTCACAATCTAAAAAAGAAATAGGATATTTTGCCTGAAAATCTTTTAGAAACCTTTGTTGCTCCTCTTTTCTTTTTAGGTATTCATCATATGGTTCAATATTTGGATTATAATAAAATACAGTAATGTGAAAATAATCAGCTAGTCTAAGCAAAACAGCCGAAGAACAAGGAGCACAACAAGTGTGTAAAAGCAAAGTTGGCACTTCTTGATTTTTTTCTATTTTTTGAAGTATTTCCATCATTTTTTGATCAAAATTCACTTTTTCCATAAACATCACTAGAAGTAGTTTATCACAAAAAAACAAATAAAGAAACAGCTTATATTTTTGATATTTAACTCGTTAATTAATTCTACAAAGAGTCAGACACTTTATCATTACTTTATTATACTTTTTTTGCTATTCTTTTTAATTTGTTTTATTCTTAGAAAATACTTTTTAATTAAGCTTTTGAATTTCTTGTTTACTTAATCCGGTAGCTTTAGATATTTCATCAATGGATAACTT
>CALVXT010000025.1 GCA_944371545.1 uncultured Bacilli bacterium
AAGTATTCAAGATAGTGCAGGAAACATAGTAAACAGGGAAGCAAAATATACAGTATATAAAGATTGTAGTAATCAAAAGAAAAGTTATGTAGGAGATTATAGTGCCTGCAGTAATTTATTAGATATTGGAATTCAATATCGCGATTATCAAATGAAAGATGAACACACAGGAACGGTGTGTAAAACAGGTAAAGATTCAAGAACATGTAATACAACTTTGACTTTATTAGAAAATGGCCAATCAAGCGTTTTAAATTGGAAATGTATGACTAGAAGTACACTTTCTTATACTACTGTTTGTGAACGAACAAGCAATGCTATTTATGTATGGGCAAAAAGTTCCTCTGACACATCAAATGGAGCCACAGCGATTTTTACACCTCAAAAAATAGATTTAACGAATTATTCTAAATTACGCTACACTGCATCTGGAACTGGTTCATTTAAATATATATTGCTCTTAAAAGAGATTACAGATGGTCCAAATCAAATTTTACATTATTGGGTTCAAGAATTAGCAGAAGAACAATATTTTTTACGTCTTACTGGAACATCAAGAACCATTGATATATCCGATATTGAAGGAAGTTACTATATAGTTTTTCAAACGTGGGCCAGTGCTTTTTCAATTACTCATCTATATTTAAACTCTGTTTCTTTGGAGCAATAACTTTCAAAATTCCCCAAAAACTTTTTAAATTTAAATGAGCCTTTGCTTATTTTAGATTTACTATCTAAAAAAAATTTGTTATACTTTTCATAGAATTGAAAAGGGGAAATAACTTTATGAATCAAAACGATATACAAGCCGTAAATGAATTAAAAGTGCTTTCAATAGATATGATTAATAGAGCAGGAAGTGGAAATCCTGGAATTTGTTTGGATATGAGTGCTGTAATGTATACATTATTTGTTAGAATTGCTAATGTATATCCCAAAAATCCAAGTTTTTTTAATCGAGATCGAATAGTTTTATCTTCTGCCCATATAGCACCTTTATATTATGCAATGCTTTATATGGCTGGGTATCCTATTACTAAAGATGATTTAATGAACTTTCGTCGGCTTGGCTATAGTGCTCCGGGAATGCCCGAGTTAAACAATCCTAGTGGAGTTGAAGTTTCTACTGGAATTTCAGGCGATGGAGTAGCAAATGCTGTTGGTATAGCTTTAGGAAGAAGATATTTAGAAAATTTAATAAAAAAAGAAGATGAAAAATTAAATCTTTTAGATTTTGTAACCTACTGTTTTCTAAGCGATGCCGATATTATTAATGGAACAAGTGAAGAAGCATTTTCTATTGCCGGCGTCCAACGGTTAGAAAATCTAATATTCTTATATGATGCGAATAATATGATGGCAGAAGGACCAACAAGCCAAGTCTTTGCTGAAGATTTAAGTAGAAAATTTCAAAGTAAAGGATTTTATGTAGATAGTTTGAAAGATTCTTCAAATATTAAAGAGATTGCTAGAGCTTTAGATTCTGCAAAAAAAGCTCGCAAGCCAGCTTTACTTATTTTTCAAAATGTAATAGGAAAAGATTCTTTTAACGCTGGAAAAAATATTGTTCATTCAGGGGCTTTATCCTTTGATGATGTAAGTTCGTTAAAGAGAAAATATAATTTGTTTTTACCACCTTTTGAAATTTCAAAAGATACAATTTTGCATATTGAAACCCAAATTAATGCTCGAACTACTAAATTAAAAAAACGGTTTGATGAATCCTATGCAAGAGCAAAAAACATCAATAGCCTTTCTTTGAATAGTATTTTAAGTTTATTAGAAAATGCTTCTTTTGTAAGTGATTTTGATTCAGCAAATTATAAAATTAATGATGGCTATAGAGAATCTTTAGTTGAATCAAATTATAAAGTTATGAATTTAATCGCACCGCGTACGAATTTCTTTATTGGAGGAAGCGCTTCCCTTAGTTTATCTTGTCAAACTTTAATTGGTGGGGCAAATTATCAAGAATCCACAAATCCTCTAGCAAGAAATATTCGCTTTGGTTCACGAGAACATGCGATGAGTTATATTTTAAACGGTATGAGTTTATTGGGATTAAGAGTTTTTGGATCTACAAAACTTGCTTTTGCAAGTGAGATGATAAGCGGCATTAGACAGAGCGCACTAATGAATGCAGCTGTTACGTATATTTTTACTCATGATAGTATCTATAATAGTGAAGAAGGACCAATAAGAATGGCTGTTGAACAGCTTTCTATGCTGCGACTTATTCCAAATTTTACGGTTTATCGACCAGCTGACATTATGGAACTCATGGGGTGCTGGGAAACTATTTTACAAAATGCTAGACCAAGTGCACTTGTTGTAAGTACGAATAGTATTCCTAAGCTTCCAGGTTCAAATGCTAAAGAAGTTAAAAAGGGAGCTTATATCATAAAAAGAGAAGTTCAAAAGCTAGATGGAATTCTTATTGCTACCGGAAGTGAAGTCGTAAGCGCGATGCAAATTGCTTTTGACTTACAAAAAAATGGAATAGATTTGCGAGTGGTTTCTATGCCATCTTTGGATACATTTTTATTGATGGGAAATACTTATATTGAGCAAATTCTTCCAAAAAATATCAAAACAGCAGTTATTGAAGCAGGTAAAGAAGATTTATGGTACCGATTTGCTACTAACGAAGATTATATTTTAAGCATTTCTGATTTTGCTTATTCAGGAAATCCTTTGGAAGTACTCCAAAAAATGGAATTTGATTATGATAGGTTAAAATTAAAAATTGAAAATTTAATGAAATAATTCGACAAAAAACGCGCATCTTTTCTGTTATTCTAAAAAGGGTGATAGGATGCGTGTTTTTTATATTTTTCAAATAAAAAAAGATTTAGAAAAAATTACCAAAGAAAATCCCTATATGCTTTTTCATACATTAGAAACGATTTACTACCGAGAACCTGATGATATAAAATTAGGGTATATGTTTTTAAAACAAATTATTGAGCCTATAGCTATTAAAGATTTAGATGTTTTATTATTCAAAAAATATAAAGAAAATTATTTTTATATGAAATATCGAAATGTTCATAGCATGCATGATGTTTATCGAAAAGAAAATACAACATTAACATTAAATAAAACCTATATAAAATTGGAAACAAATGTGATTAAACCAAGATTTTTAGATGAGCTAAGAAAAAATTCAAATTTTTTTATTTGTGATTTTACTGAAAAAGATTATTTTTGGTTAGATTCTTTGGAAGTTTCTTTGGTATAAATAATGGGCTTGTTTTGGATGTCAAAAAGGCTATTTTGTGAATGAGTAAGCATATCGTAAAGTAAAGATGCTTTTATTTCTTCTTGATATTGAATTGAATCTTTAATTGGAGTAAGAGGGATTTGAATGTTTTTTCTGATTGAATTTAAATATTCTTGACCTTTTTTAGAAAAACCTAAAATTTTTATATAAGAAAGTGATTCTTTAGCTATCTTTTTTTGATGGCCTAGAAGAACATGAATAAGCATACGATTTATTCGGTTGTAGGTATATCTTTTGCTTTTTAAATTCTTTATAAATTCTTCATAATTTTTGGCATTTTTGATTTCTTTTTTCATTTTAAAATCTAGCCCTTCTGTAACATCGATGTAAGAATCTAAGTGATTATCTGTTAAAATTCGATATTTTAGAAATTCAAAAAGTTTTTTCATATCTACTTCTTGCCAACTATTTAAAGCATCAGCAGGTAAATATTTATGAATGTTTTCTTGATTTTTTCTTTTATGTCTTATATTTGAAGCACTGATTATGGGTTCTGATGAGGTAATATTATGATAGGAACTTGTTCTTAAAATAGGGGTAGTTTTGATGGAATAATGATTTTTAAAAATGGCCTTGCAGTAACTAATTGCTAGTAAGTCATTAGGAGGGATAATGTTTGGAATATTTAAGTTTTTCGTAAGTAAAGTAGGGTAGTTTTGGGTTTTATCTTTTATTTTGAAAGTAAATTTTTTTTCTACTTGTTCTTTAGCAATTTCTTGTATTTTTTCAATATTTGTTGATTCACTTCCAAAAATAATTTCTTCTATTTGAAAATTTTGTAAAATATTGATGCTAGCTTCAGCAAAAGTATCAGAGGATTGCGTACCGTAGATTACAGGAAGTTCTAAGACTATATCGATATCATTTTTTAAAGCAAGTTTGGTTTTATTTTCTTTAGATAGGACACTTATTTCTCCTCGTTCTAGGAAATATCCATTTAAAACCAAAATAAGTAAAGAATCTGGATAGAGTTCTTTTATTTTTTGAATATGATATATATGACCATTGTGAAAAGGATTATATTCCGCGATAATTCCGATTTTTCGCATAAAAATCACCTAAATAAACTATAACATAGATTGAAATATCCTGCAATTTGTACTATAATGAAATTGTGATGTGTATGGATTTAGATTTGACAAAAGTGCCTATTCGAAATATAAATTATGAAGGAGTAGTAGCTATTTCAAAAGAATATTATGAAAAAATGGATATTTTAGACGTTCAAAATGTTCATCTAAAATTTGAAATTTATAAAAATATGGATCAAGATGATATTCTACATTTAGTCTGTACAGGAAATTTTCTTTTACAAGATGCGAGAAATTTAGAACCTGTTTCTTATCCGTTTCAGTTTGAATTTGAAGAAAAAATTGATGAAGAAAGTGAAATGTGTGGGAGATTTTTAGAAAATTCGCAAAATACACTTGATATTATGGCGATTTTATGGGAAAATATTGTACTGGAAAACCCCATTAGCTATACAGTTTGTGATTCTTTAGAAAATTCTAAAGAAAATGCTGGATGGCGGGTGGTTGGCGAAGAGGATGATCAAGAAATCGATCCAAGGCTAGCTCCACTTATGGAGCTTCTAGATAAGAAAAAGGAGTGAAAAAGATGAAACTTAACCTTCAATTATTTGCTGTTCCATTTAGAAGAACTAGTAAGACAAAGAAAAGAATGCGTCGTACTCATTTGAAAAAAGAAGTAGGAGCAATTAGTACTTGTCCAAAATGCGGAGCAAATTTAAGACCACATCGTGCATGTGCAAAATGTGGATATTATAAAAATGAAGATGTTCTACATATTAAAAAAGAAGAAGAATAATTTTTGTAATTGAAATTATAATAAGAATGTATTATAATTTCTTTAGACGTCCTGGTAGCTCAGCTGGATAGAGCAATCGCCTTCTAAGCGATCGGTCGTGAGTTCGAATCTCGCCCAGGACACCATTTGAATATACCGGTTTTTACCGTAAATAAGCCATTTATTGGCTTTTTTTGTTTGAATTTTTTTCTCCTTTCTTTTATTAAAAATAGGTTATATTTTTGACGGTAGGTAACAAATTTTTACTTTATTTTTATAATTTCTTCGTATAATAATTGTGAAGACCGTTGTACATACATTCCATCCGTAACATCCTTGATTGTGTGACCTAGTATTTTTTTGATAGCATTGTCGTTCAAATGTGCTTCTTTTGCTCTAGTAGCAAAGGTATATCTACAATCATGTGGCGTATAATCAAAACCTAGATTTTCCATAAATTTATTTCTTCAATTCTTTACATTTATTTTTAAATTTAGTATAATTGAAGCATGAAAAAACACACACGCTAATGAGAGTTTTTTATAGAGCTTTCATGCTCCTAACCCTCTACTATTTGCAGATAGTAGGGGATTTTTTAATATAAAAAGCAAATATCAAATCGATATTTGCTAGATACTCACATTGTTTCCTTTCGTAAAGTTTTTTTATCATTTTGGATATTAGATTTAATCCATTTTACTGGAATTACATCTTTTAAAGCATCTTGTAAATTAATTTCAGGTCTTTCTTTGGTAAAAAAACCTTTGGGAAACTTTGTTTTTACATTTGATGTCTTTTTCTTATCCATAATGATTCCCTCCTATTCTAATTATATTATACACGAATTGGTGTAATTTAACAATTAGTTTTGGTGAGTATCCTAACATATTTTTTTTGAGATGTCAAACTGTTTCTAATTCGCTATCTTGTTCTTCTTTTAGGTTTGTGGTTATAATTGATAGTCTATCTTTTTCATCTAAAGTAAGTATAACTTTCATTAGTTCTTCTAAAAAATCATCATTTACTCTTGCGAGAACATAATACTTTATATTTTTTTTATCAAAATAATATAATTTATTTGCTTTTACATAAGATGCTTTTTTTAGTTTAAAATCTCCATCTAAATCACTATTTGTGATTTCCTTGTTAACAGAATATGATAAAATTTTTTTCCTGTGTTCTTCATCTCTAAAGCTAGACATGATTGGTGCTACAAAATCATAATTTAATCCTTTTATTTTATCGTGAGTATCATCAACAACAATAAAGGAATGAGTAGGAAGATTTGCACCATATTCTCCTTTAAATTCACTTACAACTATAATATCTCCTAATTTACACATAACTTTTTTCTCCTTTCGTTTAAATTTTACTATTGCAGAGACTAGGAATTTTTTTATTAATCTATAAAATATGTGTGTTTGGTTTTCCATTTTTTTAAGGCTATTCCTAGCCAAAAACTGTAAATTCCGATAGTGATTATTGTCAGTAGTAACCATTTAATCCAGTTACCAAATAATTGCACTGCTGTACCATCAAATGTTAATCTTTTCCCGTTGATAACTGTATGTTTCGTTTCCTATCTATATATCATACAACAAGCCCATGGATAACATATACCAATTGTACATACGGTAACAATTAGTCCAAGTATCTTCCAACCTATCCACTGCAATAAACCACCGTCAAAATATGAATTATTTACCATATAAACTCCTTAAACTATTTTAATCCTGTTTGGTTCGTAGTTGTTAATTTTCCACCTTGAAACATCAATATAACGTTTGCTCCAATTGATCCTTCTCCATTACATCCGTAAGAAACTGTTTTATATTCTTCACCAATTCCTAAATCTGTTGTGCCTGTGTTCGTACATTGTCCACCAATAATATTCCAAACTTCTTGTTCTGTCATACCTGAAGATAGTTGATTGAACTCAGCTAAAGTAACAGTAACATCTTTGCTGTCAGGATATACATATGATGCATCATCTAATGTTTCATTTAAACTATCTAAATTTTCAGTATCACATCCGGTTGTTAAAATAAGCAGACTTATAGTCACAATACCAATAACACATTTCTTCATAATTCTAACTCACACCTCCAATCTATTTTTAACACTTTTATAATCAATTAGTTATAAAATGATTTTATAGATTATAAAAGATGCTAAGATATATTTATCAATTACCAGTTGATATGGAGATGACTTAATTGGTTATCTCTTTTTTAATCTTTTTAATATATCTTTCTACTTCATCTTCATAACTATCAATAAAAGCAAATAAATCTTTGTTAGATTGACATAATTGATTTAGTTCGATAAGTGCTAATTCGCTTTGTGTAATATTTCTACATTTTCTTAAGTATTCTAAATTTCTAGGAAAAAAGGTTTCTTTTTTTCATAAATTCTTCCATGAATTAATATTAACGTAAAAAATGGCAAAATGCAATTTTATTTAATGCAGTTTGCATTTTTATGTTGACAAACGACAATGGTCACAATATAATGGCGAAAAGATGGCGGTTTGAATGAAAGAAAAAAAAGCATTGGTGTTATTTTCAGGCGGTTTGGATTCGACACTAACTACCTGCAAAATGATTGAAGCAGATTATAAAGTGACACTTGTTCATTACGATAATGGCTGTAGTAGTGGCACAGAAAATGTTTTAGTTATGGCTCAAAGATTAATTGATCGTTATGGTAAAAAAAGCGTAGATTTTTGGGGAACAGGGATGATCATAGGGTATTTTAAAGCTTTAAGTTCCAGTGAAATTTTATCTGATCCAGCACAGCTAGTCCAAAAATATCCACATTTAACTATGCAGCAATTTACATGTTTAGCATGCAGAAGTGCTATGTATGTTTACAGTATATTATTATGTCAAAAATTGGGAATATCCGTCGTTGCAGAAGGCGCTAGAAAAAGCCAATTATTCGCACTTGAACAAGAAAAAATGATTTTAAAATATAAAAAATTATTAAAAAAATTTCAAATTAAATTAGTAACTCCTTTGTTAACTTTGGAAAGCGATAAGGATAGAGAAATTGAATTAATGATTCGCGGTATTATTCCAAAAACATATGAATCTCAATGTTGGCTAGGAACACCAATGGAAAAAATTTTAACTTCAAAACAGGAAAGAGATGTCTTAAAAATTTTTGATGATGAAATTAAGCCAAAATGTTTAAAATTAATTAAAATGTCTAAAAAAATTGATTTAGATCCTAGAGGAAAAATGTTTTAATAACAGAATGTAAAAGGGTTATTTTTTAGAAATTAGCACTCCATATTGACAAGTGCTAATTTTTGGCGTATAATATCCTTAGTTTAAAGGAGGGGATTAATATGTATCCAGAAAATAATGAAGAATTAAAAAATGTTTTAGAAAAATATGGACGTGATATTACTAAAAATGTTCGCGATAATAAAGTGGATCCGGTTATTGGTCGAGATGAAGAAGTACGTAATGTGATTCGAATTTTATCTCGAAAAAGCAAAAATAATCCGGTCTTAATCGGTGAACCAGGTGTAGGTAAAACAGCCATTGTTGAAGGCCTTGCTCAAAGAATAGTAAAAGGAGATGTGCCAAACTCTTTAAAAAATCATACGATATGGGAACTTGATTTAGGAGCTTTAGTAGCTGGAGCCAAATATCGTGGAGAGTTCGAAGAAAGATTAAAAGCTGTTTTAAAAGAAATTAAAGAATCTGATGGCGAGATTATTATGTTTATTGATGAAATCCACATGATTGTTGGCAGTGGTGCAGAAGGAGCAATGGATGTATCTAATATGTTAAAACCTATGCTTGCTCGTGGAGAAATTCATGTTATCGGAGCTACTACATTAAACGAATATCGTAAATATATAGAAAAAGATGGCGCACTTGAACGAAGATTTCAAAAAGTTCTAGTAAGTGAACCAACAGTTGAAGACACAATTACAATTCTGCGTGGATTAAAAGAACGTTTTGAAATTTTTCATGGCGTAACCATTAAAGATAGCGCTCTAGTAGCTGCTGCCACTTTATCCGATCGATATATTACAGACAGATATCTGCCAGATAAAGCGATAGATTTAGTTGATGAAGCATGCGCTACTATTAAAATGCAGCTAGATTCTGTTCCAGTCGAATTAGATACCTTAACTCGAAAAATTATGAGCTTAGAAATTGAACGTCAAGCACTAAAAAAAGAAAAAGATGATTTATCTATTCACCGTGTAGAAAAAATTAACAAAGAATTAGACGAATTAAAAGAAAAAGAAACCGAATTAAGAAAAAAATGGGAAAGCGAAAAAAAGATTAAAGATAATATTAACAAAAAGAAAGAGGAATTGGAACGTGCTCGTTTTGAGCTTTCTACTGTTGAAAATAATTATGACTTAGAAACAAGTGCTAAGTTGCGTCATGGAACAATTCCACGTCTTGAAAAAGAATTGCAAGAATTAAAAAATACAGAACAAAATAGCATTTTATCTGATGTAGTGGATGATGAAGGAATTGCCAAAATTATTTCTCGTTGGACCCATATTCCAGTTGCAAAATTAGTAAGTAGCGAAAAAGATAAATTACTTCATTTGTATGAAAGATTACAAAAAAGAGTTATTGGTCAAGATGAAGCTCTTCATTTAGTCAGTGAAGCAATCATCAGAGCGCGTAGTGGTATTAAAGATCCAAACAGACCAATTGGTTCATTTATCTTTCTAGGTCCAACTGGTGTTGGTAAAACAGAAGTAGCTAGAAGTCTTGCTTATGAATTATTCGATGATGAAAGACATATGATTCGAATCGATTGTTCAGAATACATGGAAGCATTTAATGTTTCTAGATTAATCGGAGCTCCTCCAGGATATGTTGGTTACGATGAAGGTGGAGTATTAACTGAAGCAGTACGTAGAAATCCATATAGTATCGTTTTATTTGATGAAATTGAAAAAGCTCATAAAGATGTTTTCAATATTTTATTACAAATATTAGACGACGGAAGACTTACAGATAGTCAAGGAAGAACGGTTGACTTTAAAAATACCATTATCATCATGACAAGCAACTTAGGTAGTGAATACATTTTAGAAGATGAAAAAAATGCAAAAGAAAAAGTCTTAGCCGAATTAAAACTATCCTTTAGACCAGAGTTTATTAATCGTATAGATGAAATTATCGTTTTCCATTCTTTGAAAAAAGAAGATGTTGGAGCCATTTTAGATAAAATTATCCGTGAAATATCGAAACGTTTACAAGTAAATCAAATTCACATTGAAATAACGAAAGAAGCTCGTGAAAAAATTATTGAAGAAAGTTTTGACCCAAAATATGGAGCTCGTCCAATTAAACGTTATGTTACAAAAAATATTGAAACGTTAATCGCCCATGAGATAATTGGTTCAGAAATAAAAGTTGGAACAACTCTTTTAATAGATGTTTCAAATGACCAGTTTATTTTAAAAAGAAAATAAAAATATACCAATTTTAAAAATCTGTAATATATAAAGAATCAATTTGAGAATTTGAATAAACAAATTTGAAAAATTGGTTCTTTTTTTGAGATAAAATCTTTGAAATCTGCAGTTTGACCTCCCTTTTCCCTTTTGATATAAATGACTCGGATAGGAGGTGAAATTTATTGAATACAA
>CALVXT010000026.1 GCA_944371545.1 uncultured Bacilli bacterium
GTAAACTTGTGTTAGTGAGACATGGCGAGAGTATTTGGAATTTAGAAAATCGTTTTACTGGTTGGACAGATGTTTCTTTATCCCAAAAAGGAATCAAAGAGGCTAAAGATGCTGGAAAACTTTTAGGACAAAAACACTATGTTTTTGATATCGCTTTTACTTCTGTTTTGTGCCGAGCAAATAAAACTTTGGAATTTATTTTAGCTGAAATGAATTTGGATATTCCTGTTGTTAAAACATATAAGTTAAATGAAAGACATTATGGGGCTTTACAAGGGTTAAATAAAAAAGATACCGCCTTAAAATATGGTGAAGAACAAGTCCATATTTGGAGACGTAGTTATAATATTCGGCCTCCATTACTTTCTTTAGATGATCCTAGAGCTCCAAAAAATGATTCTTTATATAAAGATATTGATGAAAAAGATTTGCCTTTAGGAGAAAGCTTAGAAGATACAGTTCATAGAGTTATTCCTTTTTATGAAAGTGTTGTTGTTCCTTATTTAAAAGACAATAAGAACGTTTTGATTGTAGCCCATGGAAATAGTTTACGAGCTTTAATAAAATATTTAGAAAATTTGAATGAGTTAGAGATTGTTGATGTTGAAATTCCAACAGGTAAACCGTTATGTTATGAATTGGATGAGAATTTAAAAATTTTAAAAAAATATTATATAGGTGAGGGTAATGACTGAGGTACGAGAACCTGTAAAGAAAACAAGTATTGAAAAAAAAGAAAAGATTATTGAAAAAGGTTTTGAGCTTTTATGTGAAAAAGGATTTCATAATGTAAGTTCTATTGATATCGCTCGGTATGCTGGAGTATCCACTGGTTGTATTTATCAATATTTTTCAGATAAAAAAGCAATTTTTGTGGAAGGCGCAAAACTTTATTTAAAAAATATTTGTTTTCCTTTATTAGAAGTTTTTGAAGAATATAAAGAAAAGGAAATTTCTGTAGAAAAATTTGTATCTTTAGTATTAGAACGTTCTATTGAAAAGCAAAATTTATCTCGCAATGCTCATCAAGAATTAATGAGTATGTGTTGCTTAGATGAAGAGATTCAAAATATTTTTAATCAAAATGAATTAGAAGTAACTAAAGAGATAGAAAGTGTTTTACAAAAGAAGAATTTTTCTTTAAAAAATAGTAAAGAAAGAATGCATTTATTTATACATATTGTGGATGATTATAGTCATGAAAAGATTTATCATAAACACCCAGAGTATGATTATCATATAATGTATGAGGAAACAAAAAAGATTTTAATTCATTTACTTAAAGGAGATTTGTCATGAAAAAAGAAAAAAGTACAGAAAAAAATATATTAATTGCGTTTGTTCTTAATTTAGTTTTTTCTTTAATTGAAATTGTTGGTGGGTTATTTACTAATAGTGTAGCTATTTTATCCGATGCAATTCATGATTTTGGAGATGCATTTAGTATTGGTGTTTCTTATTTTTTAGAAAGAAAAAGTAAAAAGAAACCGGATGAAACTTATACATATGGATATTTACGATATTCTGTATTAGGGGCATTTATTACTACAATTATTTTAACGATTGGTTCGATTGTTGTTTTAACCGGTGCTATTTTTAGAATTATTCATCCTGTGTCTTTACATTATGAAGGAATGATTTTGCTAGCTATCCTTAGTATTATTATTAATTTTCTTGCCGCTTATAAAACGAGAGAAGGAGATTCTTTAAATCAAAAAGCAGTTAATCTTCATATGTTAGAGGATGTATTAAATTGGGTGGTTGTTTTTATCGGGGCTATTGTGATGAAATTTACAGATATTACCTATATTGATTCTATTATGAGTATCGGTATTGCTCTTTTCTTATTGAAACAAGCTTTAGAAAATTTAAAAAATATTTTGAATTTGTTTTTGGCTAAAGTTCCTAGTAATCTTCATGTAAATGAAATAAAAAAAGAAATTTTAAAAATTCCTAAAGTAGAAAATGTTCATCATATTCATGTATGGAGTATGGATGGTGTACATCATTATGCTACGATGCATGTAGTTGTTTCTGGTAAATATGATTTTGAATTAAAAAATACGATTAAGGATAAACTAAAAGAAATGGGAATTATGCATTCGACTTTAGAAATGGAAAATCGTGAAGAAGAATGTACGGAAAGTGAATGTGTGGTAGCTCCTGTAAATATTTCACACCATCACCACCATCATGATTAGGAGGGAGTAGTATTATGAAAATTGTATTGCAGGTAAAAGGAATGGTTTGTGAAGGTTGTGAGAACCGAGTATGTAATTCTTTAAAACATATAAAAGGAGTAGAGGAAGTTGTTGCTTCTTTTAAAGATGAAAAAGTAGAAATTTTTGTTAAGAAAAAAGGTTTAATAGAAGATATTAAAAAAAGAATTACGGATTTAGGATTTCAAGTAATTGGTGAAACTTATGAATAAAATCACCTTACAAGTAAGTGGAATGACTTGTAGTGCTTGTTCTTTAGGATTGGAACGATATTTGCAAAAACAAGAACATATAAAAGAAGTCACAGTAAATTTAATTTTACAAACAGCAACGATTACGTATGAAAGTCCTTTAACTAAAAAAGATTTAATGCGTTTTGTTGAGGAAGCAGGATTTACTTGTGAAAAAAGAAAAAATAAAATTTTGTCTTGGAAAACTTTTTTTGTTTTTTTGTTACTAGGACTTTTTTTAATGTATATTTCCATGGGGCCGATGTTTCATTTACCTATTCCGGATTTTTTGCATAAAGAGATTTCTTCTATCAATTATGCTTGGTTTTTACTTTTAGGTACTATTCCTTTTCTCTTTTATGGAATAGATATTTTAAAAAGTGGTATTAAAAATTTTCTTCATGGAACTAGTAATATGGATACTTTAATTACTTTTGGTGTGTTTGTGAATTTTTTCTATAGTTTTTATGAATTTATTTTAATCTTAAAAGGAAATTTTGGAGAAGTTCATTCTTTGTATTTTGAATCATCCGCTTTTATTTTGCTTTTTGTGAAATTAGGAAGATTGATAGATCGAGATAATAAGAATAAAGCTGTAGATACTATTCAAAATTTAGTTACGATTACTCCTAAAAAAGGAACAATTCTTAAAGAAGATAAAGAAGTTCAAGTTCTAATTCATGAAGTATGTGTTCATGATAAAGTTTTTGTTAAACCTGGTGAAGTCTTTCCGGTTGATGGTATAGTTTTAGAAGGAAAGTCTCATGTGGATGAATCTTTGCTTACTGGAGAATCTTTACCTGTTTTAAAAAAAGGAAAAGACAAAGTGTTTGCTGGAAGTATTAATTATGAAGGAACAATTATTTATGAAGCTTTAAAAGTTGGTAAGGATTCGATGATTAGTCATATTACGAAGTTAGTGGTCTCTTCCTTAGAGAAAAAATCTACTATTGAAAAGACGGCAGATAAAATGAGTCGTTATTTTGTTCCTTTTATTCTTGGAGTTTCTTTTTTGGTTTTTGTTCTTCATTTCTTTCTTCATGATTTTGCTACGGCTATAAACTATTTTGTGACAACTTTAGTCGTGGCTTGTCCTTGTGCTCTTGGCCTTGCGACACCACTTGCTATGGTTGTTTCTGTAGGTACATTATCGAAAAAAGGAATTTTAGTAAAAAACAGTGATGCAATTGAAAATTTAAGTAAAATAGAAAATATTCTTTTGGATAAAACGGGCACATTAACAACTGGGAAAATTTCGGTGGTTTATGAACATTATATAGACAAGAATGTTCCTCTTTATTTAAGTAGCTTAGAAAAGAATTCTACGCATCCACTTGCTATAGCTATCACTAAAAAGTATTCAGATTTTGTTAAAGTAAAAGATTTTAAAAATCATTCTGGTTTGGGGATTGAAGGAAAAATTGATAACCAAATTTATTATGCTGGTTCTGCTTCTTTTTTAAAAAAATTTTCTTTAGAAAATCCTTATAAAAAAGAGGAGAAGGCGTATACCCAAAAAGGATATATGATTGTTTATTTGTTTACGGAAAAAGAAATTTTAGGATTATTTGCTTTACGAGATGAAATTAAAAAAGATATGGTAGATATTATTAAAGAACTTCAAAAAGATTATCAAGTTTCCATGGTAACTGGAGATAATGAAGTTTCTGCTCGTGTCATCGCATCTGAGTTTGGTATTTCCAATGTTTATGCAGGTGCTTCTCCAGAAGATAAAGAGAAAATTGCGTTAGAGGCAACACCTTCTTTAATGATGGGAGATGGGATTAATGATGCTCCAGCTTTAAAAGCAGCGACGGTTGGTGTAAGCGTTTATGGTGGTTCAGATGTCAGTGCTGATTCATCTGATATTGTCTTTTTAAAAGAAGATCTCTCTTTGATTCCTTATTTATTTAAAGTAGGAAAGAAAACAATGAAAATTATTCGTGAGAATCTTTTTTGGGCTTTCTTTTATAATATTATTATGATTCCTTTAGCTAGTGGATTTTTACCAATTACTCTAAATCCCATGATTGCTAGTTTGGCTATGACTTTTAGTAGTATTACGGTTGCTTTAAATAGCTTGCGATTAAAGAAAATATCAAATTAGGCAGAGTGTTGTTTATTGCACTTTGCTTTTTTTCATTTGTATGATATTCTTGATTTGATAGGAGTTTATATGAGAAAGATAGTTTTATTTTTATGTTGTATCTTGTTTTTTTGTGTATGCTTTGCTATAACTCGAGAGAAACATGTACGTGTTCAAGAATTTTTTTGTGATGAAGAACCCATAGTGTTGAATTTAGAGGAACGAAATGTGTATTTTTATTGTATTGATGATCAATTTACTGTAAATGTATCAGGAAGTCAAGTTCCCATAAAAGAATTTTTATTATCTAATGATGATGCTTTTTCTTTGATAGAAGAAAATTTGCAAAGAGAAGAAGGGTCTTCAGATGGTGGGACTCAGATATATAAAAGTATAAAAGGTTCCGAATTTAGTTCTAAAGGCTTTACTTATATTCGTTGTAATCGATTAGATGGAAGCAATACAGATATTTATATTGGTCCTATAGAACTAACTTATCAGAATAATTTTTGTAATTAGGTTTTTGGAAAATTTATGAATTTTGAAGAATTGAATTTAGATAATTGATTTTAAAAAAGATATAATTTTAATTCAAGATTAACATATCTCTTAGTGCACTTTGCTTTTTTTTGATTTGTATGCTATTCTTGAGTTAATAGAAGTTTGTATGAGAAAAAATTTATAGTATTGAATTTTAAAAAAAGGGCGTAGGGAATAGTATAGAAAGAAGTGAATGATTGTGATTGAAAGTTTACCTAAAGCTCTTATGGAATTTATTAAATCAGGCGAGAGTACTACAATTGAATATAAAAAAGCAAAAAAGAATTTGCCTAGTAATTTATTTGAAACGATATGTGCAATGTTAAATCGGAATGGCGGGCATATTTTTCTAGGTGTGAATGATAACGCAGAAGTGATAGGAGTCTATAAAGAATATATAAAAATATTGAAGAAGGAATTTGTTGATCTTTGCAATAATTCTGAAAAAATTTTTCCAACAGTTCATCTTGAAATAAAAGAATATCTTTTTGAAAACAAGCATATTTTATATATTTATGTACATGAAAGTTCAGATGTTCATAAAACTGCCAATAAAATTTTTGATAGAAATGAAGATGGAGATTTTGATATAACGAATAATACTACTCAAGTAGCAAATTTATATATTAGAAAGAGAAGTACTTATATTGAAAATAAAATTTATCCGTTTGCAACTATTCAAGATTTAAGAGAAGATTTGATCGAAGTAGCTAGAAAAATGGCTTCTAATAGGACCGCTAATCATCCTTGGGCTAAAATGACAAATGATGAAATGTTGCGAAGTGCCGGATTATATGAGACAAATTTAGAAACTGGTAAATCAGGATTTAATTTGGCTTGTTTGTTGATTTTTGGAAAAGATAACATTATTGCTTCTGCATTGTCTTATTATAAAACAGACGCGATTTTAAAAGTTAAGAATGTAGAAAGGTATGATGATCGTGATGATATTAGAACAAATTTATTAGAAGCTTATATGAGATTAACTGATTTTATAAAAAAGCATATAAATGATAAATTTTATATTGAAGAAGGTCAAAGAATTAATGTCAGAGATATTATAGCTAGAGAATTATGCGTAAATTTATTGGTTCATCGTGAATATTCAAATCCTTATCCTGCTAAGTTAATAATTACTAAAGATAATATTGTTACGGAAAATGCAAATAAACCTAAAATGATTGGATATATAGATGTAAATAATTATTCTCCATATCCCAAAAATCCTAAAATTGCTGGCTTTTTTAAAGAAATTGGACTTGCTGATGAATTGGGGTCGGGAATTAGGAAAATTGCCAAATATGCGAGGATATATAGTACTAGAGAACCTATATTTAAAGATGATGAAATTTTTACTGCAACCATTCCTTTAACTAGTAAAAATAGTGATGAAGTTTATGTTTCTAGTGCAAAATTAAAAGAATTAATATTAGAATATATTAAAAGTTCAATTGAAGGCAGGACAAGGCACGAAATCAATGATTATATATATCCTAAAATGAACGAAGATCAAGAAAATAAAAATAATAGAGTGAGGACAGCATTAACTTATTTAAAAAATAAAGGATTAATCGAAAATATTGGCTCTGATACTAAATCCATTTGGATTTCAAAATGAAACTGCAGAGAATTCTGCAGAGCTCTGCAGAAGATTCTGCAGAATTAAACAAAATTAATTGAGCCATTCATCTAGTGGCTATCCATTAGGAAAGATATGTGATAAACTTATAGAGAGGAAAGGAGTTTTTATGATTCAAGTTAAAAATGTAACGAAGAAATTTACAAAATGGAATGAAAAAAAACAAAAAGAAGAATTTTATGCGGATGAAAATATTTCTTTTGAAGCACATGATGGAGAGATTGTAGGTATTCTTGGACCAAACGGAGCTGGAAAAACGACTCTTTTACGTATGATTGCTGGTATTTTAGAACCTACAGAAGGTTGTGTTTTGTTTGATGGTAAAAGTTATCAGACAGACGAAATCAATATTAAAATGGAACTTGCTTATTTGTCTGGTAATACGAAACTTTATGATACTCTTACTACTTATGAGCTTTTAGATATGTGTTGTAGAATTTATAAAATGCCTAAAAATGAGATTGATGGAAAAATTAAAGAGATTAGTCAAAAATTGCAATTGGATTCTTTTCTTTATCAAAAAATAGGGGATCTTTCAACTGGTCAAACACAACGAGTAAATATTGCTAGATGTTTTATTCACAATCCAAAATATTATGTTTTTGATGAAGCCACTACTGGATTAGATATTATCTCAAGTCAAATTATTTTAGATTTTATAAAAAAAGAAAAACAAAAAGGGAAAACGATTCTTTACTCAACTCATTATATGGAAGAAGCAGAAAATATTTGCGACCAAGTCATTATGATTCATAAAGGCCACATTTTGCTTACTGGTACACCAAGTGAGATTAAGAAACAAACTAAGACAACAAATTTACGTGATGCCTTTTTTGCTTTGATTGGAGGTAGTGAAGATGAGAAGTAATTTATGGATTATTTTAAAAAAAGAATTGCGAGAACTTTTTCGTGATAAAAAATCTTTAGCAATGATGTTAATTATTCCCATATTTATTCCGTTTTTGATATTGATGATGTCGTTTTTGTTTGAAGCTCAGTCAACAACCGATATTTCAGAATATAATAAAATAGGTTTTGCTTATGAGCTTACGGATACTGAAAAAGAATTATTGAATAGTATGGAAGTTGAAATTCACACGGGTAGTGAAAATGAAATGCGCGAAGCATATGAAAATGATGAAATTTATCTTTATGTAACCAAAAGCAATTTTAATTATACTATTCATTCAAATAGTAGTGAAGCAAGTATGTATGCATCGACATTTATAGAAGGTTATTTTGAATCTTATAAGAATATTTTGCAACATGAATATTTAGCTAATGAAGGTATTGACGCAAATGAAGTATTAAATATTATTACTGTGACAGAGGAAGTAGCTGAAGAAGATTCTTATTTTGCAAATTATATAAAAAATTATGCTTTTTTATTTATTATCATGGCAATTACTGTTTCAGCAACTTATCCAGCAACAGATACAACGGCTGGCGAAAAAGAAAGAGGTACTTTAGAAACTTTACTTACTTTTCCGATGAAGAGTAAAGATATTATTTTAGGTAAATTTTTTAGTGTATCTTTGTCTTCTTTAATTACAGGTGTTTTAAGTTTTGTTTTAACTTATATTACATTATTTATTTCTAAAGATTTATTTAGCATATATGAGAATGCCAATTTACTTTATTCATGGCAAGCTATTGTTCTTGGTCTCGTGATTATTTTGGTTTACTCATTTTTTATCAGTGGGCTTTGCATTGCTATTGCTAGCAAATCTAAAACATTTAAAGAAGCTCAGAGTGCTTTGACGCCTTTAACTTTTATTTCTTTATTTCCAGGAATGATTGCTTTTATGATTAATATTACGACTAATAACCTTATTGCTTTTATTCCATTTTTAAATATGACGATGATATTTACAGATATTAATAATGGTATTTATAATATTTTACATATTCTTATTATGCTTATATCAAGTATTGTTTATATCGCGATTATTATGTATGTTATTATTAAGCAATATAAATCAGAAAAGGTTTTATTTTAAAACTCTGCATTAGTCAAGAATATGTAAATTGACCTGGGGGGGGGGGGCTATGGAACTTATCCCCGGCGGAAGATAATTGAGTTGAAAATGCTTAAAATTACTAGGTTTTATGGGGATGGTTCATTTTTTTAATTGTTTTAATTTATACTTATATTTTGAATTATTTTAGTAATTTATTTGCAATAACGAAAGAAAAGTTACATATTTGTAGCTTTTTTATTTGTCTAAAATAAGGGGGTTGATAGAATGACAAATAGAAGCATAAGAGTAGGAACATTTTTTAGTGGTATTGGTAGCCCAGAGAAAGCATTGCAGAAATTAAAAGAAGATGAGATAATTGATGACTATGAGATTGTATTTTTTTCAGAAATTGATGAAAATGCAATTAAGAGCTATTGTGCAATTCATGATGTGGATAAAAATTTAAATTTGGGAGATATTACAAAAATAAAAGGTATAAAATTGCCTTATTGTGATATTTGGATAGGTGGGTTTCCATGTCAAGATATATCCTCTGCAGGGAGAATGATTGGATTTAGTTATGAAAGTAAGACTAGATCAAGTTTAGGATGGGAAATAATACGTTTGTTAAAAGAAATAAATGAAAAACCGAAATGTGTTATTTTTGAAAATGTTGCTAATATAACGAATAAAAAGTATGAAAATACATTAATAGCTTTTAAAGAAGAATTAAGTAAACTTGGTTATAAATTATATGATAGTGTATTAAATGCTAGTGATTATGGAATACCTCAAAATCGGAAGAGGTATTTTTTAGTTGCATTAAAGGATAACAATAAATTTGTTTTTCCAGAAAAAAGAAATAGTAATATAAGTCTAATCGATTATATAGATAATAAAGTGGAAGAAAAATATTATTTAACTGATTCAGAATTTAGTGAACAAAATGGAAAATTTATCTTTGTCAATAAGAATAACAAGAATATACAATATGAAATTGATCCGTTACTAATAAAAAAAGGTGGCGTATGTGGTAAAGATTTACATACAAAATATATGCAATCTTCAAGAATATTTTCTATATATGGAAATATGCCAACATTAACAGCAAATAATACTGCTGATAATTGCAAAATTGTAGTAGAAAGTGAGGAAAGTAGATGAGAATAAGAAAAATAACGCCAGAGGAAGCCTGGAGGCTAATGGGTTTTTCAAATGAAGATTATTTAAAAGCATCTAAATATGTTTGTAAAACTCAATTGTATAAGCAAGCTGGAAATTCTATAGTTGTAAATGTAATGTATGAACTTCTAAAAAAAATTATTCAAGATACTGATATGTTTGTATAGAGTATAATTGAAAATTAATTAGGTAATAAATTTAAAAGTTAGTAAAAATAAAAAAAGTGTAATTTTCTTTTAAGGTAAATTAACTACTTTATTAATACTACAATTACAACTAAACAAAATGGTTGGCAAGTAAATATGATTGTAGAAAAAAGACCCTGCAATTTAGGTAGGGTCTTATTTATATTATTAATTTGATAAATTTTTTTTGATTATGTATACAATGAAAAATTATTTAATCTATTTTTTTGAAAAATTCACTCATAGGTACTTCTAATTTTTTTGAAATAATATATAAGAATTCTAAACTAAATGTTTGAAAACTATTATTCTCTATATTTGAAATTGTACCTTCATTATATTTTATTAAATCGGCTAGCTGGACTTGAGTTAAGCCTTTTTCCTCTCTTATTCTTTTAATATTTTTTCCGACAATAACATAAATGTATTTATTATCATTTTTATTTATTTTCACTTCAATCACCTAGAACAATTATCTAATGAAGAGATGTTAAATGTACTACATTTAATAAATGTACTCGGCTATATTTGTGGTATTATATATAGTAAGGAGGAGACCAACTATAATGTGTCAATAGAAAATTGAACATTTTTGAAATATATATGAAATAGTAAAAGTTGGCACGACGA
>CALVXT010000027.1 GCA_944371545.1 uncultured Bacilli bacterium
ATTTGAACTCTCGCGCCGGTTTCCCGACCTACACCCTTAGCAGGGGCGCCTCTTCAGCCTCTTGAGTACTACTCCATCACCAAGTGGTTACTTACTAAGTTTACTATATTTTTTAGTAAAGGTCAACCACTAATTCATTTAATCACTTCATTTTTGATATGGCATATTGATTTAAACATTGACTTCTCAATCGAATAGCTCCAACAATAAAGATTATCGAAAAAATCAATAGAATAGCACTCATTACCCATGTTGCCCACCCTATTTCCTCTGAAATATATCCACTTATAACTAGAAAAATAGAAAAAAGCACTCCAATAATTCCAATTATTGTTAAACGATTTAATCTTTTTCTCATTTCTTTACCTTTAGGCGTATTATAATAAAATTCTTTACATTGTTTTTTTTCTTCTTTATTCATTCTTTGATATTTATTTTTCATTAGACACCTCAAAAATATCTTATCACAAATTAAATAAACATAAAAGCAAAAGATACTTCATATACTGTACAAATGAACAAAGTATTAAAAACATTAGAAGAAGTTCGTATAGAAGACTGGATTTGGATTATATATCTTTTCTTGGCCTCTTTTGCTTTAATTGCAAATTTTTTTGAAAAAGATTATTTATTAAATGGAAACAAAGTATCAAAAAAAGCATTTAAAACCATTAATATTGCGATTTTTATTATTGTCTTTTTTATTTATCTATATTTTGTGTTATTAACCTATTCTCGTTTCAAAGAAAAGGAAGAACATATGTCAATAAAAAGTATGATCATTACAAATGCAAATTTTATTGCTGCGTGCTTATTTTTAATAGGTGGAATCATTTATCTTTTAACTGAAATAGCAAGTGATAATGAAACAGATATCGATATTCTTTAAATACTACTTTTTTTGAAAACGAAAAGAATAATAGTCATTTTTGCTATCTTCACATATTTTTGGCAAGCTTTCAAAAATTTTTTGCTCCTCAACAGTCATTTCTTTAGGAAAAGCATAAAAATAGCCTCTAACATAACCCTCGTCTAAAAACATTTTAATAATATCATTTTTTGTAAAATAATTTTGCTTTTGAAAATTTCGATAATACCATTTATTTTCTAACAAAAGACAAATATTTTCAACTGTGTTTATATTATGAAATTCTCCAATAATATACCCTCCTGATTTCAAATATTCTTTCAATTCATGAATCAAACATAAAGGATTATCAACTTCTTCTAAAACATTTCCAATAAAAATTGTATCAAAGGAATTTTTAGATACTTCTTTTAATCCAGGAAAAACTTCTCCTACTATACTAGAAATCACTCGTTTATTAAAATCGTTTTCAACGCCAACGACACGCGCATTAGGAAATAGATAACGAATTCTTAATAAAGAAGCTCCTATTTCACAATTATAGTCTAAAACATTTTGAGGATTTATGCCTAAAAAAAATGATAAATTCTTATTATGATCAAATGTAAAAACATTAAACTTCCATTTAGATTCAAAATAAGTCCTATTTCTTAAAATAAGTTGATTAAATTTCTGCTCATCTTTGCGAAAAGCAGTACCTAAATAATGATGAATAAAAGCATCATGACACACGTACAATTTATAGCCTAATTGTAAAATACGCAACGACAAATCATTATCTTCAATATATCCTGGTGTGTATCCTTCATCTAACCCATCAAGTAAATCAATTACTTCCCTTTTAATCAACATACAATAGCCAATTAAACAATTTTTTTCTTCCCACCTGCTTGGATCACTAATATTATTATCTTTGGCTTTTTCCTGCATTTCTTCAAAATTTTCATAAGTGAAGTCACAAGCTTGTAAATTAGCGCCATGATTAGATGTTGCACCAACAGCTCCAACTTTAGAATCACTATAAAGACATTTTTGTAAATTACTAAGCCAATTAGTCGTAACAATCGTATCGTTATTTAATAGTAATATATCATTTTCTTTAGAAGCGGCCTCTATCCCTATATTACATCCCTTAGGAAATCCTACATTTTCTTGATTAAAAATTACAATCAAATCATTTTGAGATCGTAACCAATTTGGTGTTTCATCTTGACTATTATTATCTACTACTACAATTTCATAAGTATTAGGATCTGTATATTTTCTAATACTTTCAATACAATCAATAGTTAAGGATAAATTATTATAAGTTAATATAATAATTGATGTTTTCTTTTTCATAAATATCACATTATAGTTTATGTAGATAAAAACAAAAAGTTCATACTAAAGATCTTCAAATTCTCATAATTGACAAAAGTCTTTTAATCAATTATAGTAAAACCTAATAAAGGAGGACCTATGCAATTAACAGATAATTTATGGATGGAAAAAATAAATCTCAATAAAAATACTCATGTTTGGCTTTTAGATACATTAAATAAGGAAAATCCATCCAACCAAAGTTTTATTTGGGATTTTAAAAAAGAGATACAAAAACGTACAGATGATTATTTAACACGCCCTGATATACTATATTCACCTTTTGCGCTATACTCTAGCGAACATCCTGTGGGCTACTTAGAAATTTCTAACATCTTTTATCCTGAAAATTATGTATGTCTTATTTATGCTTTACTAAAAAAAGAGCAAAAAAAAGGATACGCTAGTCGTACTCTTTTAACAGTAAGTAAATATTTATTAACTAAGTATAGACAAGAAATTCATAAAATTATTTTAACAATTGATCCAGATAATAAGGAAAGTATTGCACTAGCAAAACGTTGTGGTTTTTATACTTTAGATACTCCTATTCAAATTGAACAAAAAGGCATATATACATACGAAAAATCTCTTACCCCGCCTAAAAATATATAATATTTTACTTACAAATACTTTTCTGCATTGTTAAAGCATCAACCCAATTAACTTAGAAAATACATCCACTTGCAGAATTGAATGTTCCTCTTAGTAAACTTTTTAAAACTCATTTCAAAATTATCTATTATTGATTTTATTTGACAACAAATATAACATAATCCAAATTATATTGTACATATTTTAGAGCTCTTTCTAATTCTAGAATATTAAGCATTTCCCAATATTTTTAATTTAATATGATAGGTACATTCCTACTATAAAGCTATCATTAAACATCGGATCATTTTCCTCATCAAAATGTTTTTTTGATTTCCATGATATTTCAGGTAGTAAATTACATTTAATATCATCAATTTTTGACATGATATCACATCCAATGTTTTCTTTTATAACATAATTACATGAAAAAACGAACCTTTATTGGGTTCGTATCATTTCTCTATGGTGCTTGTGGTGGGACTCGAACCCACACGATATTGCTATCACTGGATTTTGAGTCCAGCGCGTCTACCAATTCCGCCACACAAGCAAGAACAAATAAAGTATAACAAATATTTTATACTTTTTCTAGTATTTTTTCATCTTCTTTATAAATTGAAGTAAATAATTCTTGTTCTTCTTGAATATTTTCCTTTTCAAAATCTATTTTAGGCAAATCTTCTTTTGTTGCTAATCCAAAATAATCTAAAAATTCATGAGTTGTTTGATAAAGATTTGGTCTACCTGGCATTGTACTTTTACCAGCTTCTTTTATAAGACCTTTTGCTAATAACTTTCGTAAAGTATAGTCTGAAGAAAGCCCTCTTATTTCATCAATCTCTGCTCTGGTTATAGGTTCATTATAAGCAATAACTGCCAAAACTTCTAAAGCTGCTGGACTTAAATTATTGCTTTCTTCAACCGTTAATAATTTTTGATAATAAATACGATGCTCTTCCTTAGTTGTCAATTTAAAGGCATTACCTAAATAACGAATTCTAAGTCCTCGATTCGTTTCTTCATAGTTTTTCTTTAATTTTAATAATAACTCCTTAGCTTCTTCAGTTGAAATCTCCAAAATATTACAAATAGATTCCAATGTAACACCTTCATCGCCTTGAACAAATAATAAGCCTTCTAATACACCTTCTAAATTCATCCTATCATCTCCACCATAATTGAATCAAAATTACTTTTCTGTTTAAGCATAATTTCTTTTTGCTTTGTCATCTCCAAAACAGCTAAAAAAGTTGCTATAATATACTCTTTTGTAGCTTGAAAAAACAATTCTTCAAACAAACATTTCCTTTTTTGAGATAATATATTTCTTATTGAAACAATCTGATCTTTTACACTAATTTCTCTTTTAGTTATCTTTGTTTCTAGAGGTTCTTTATAGCGTAACCTTTCTTCAATTTTTAACAAAGCCTTCAATAAATCATCTACAGTTAATCCTTCATTAATTAGTTCTTTCCTATCTTGAAATTCTTTTAAATTCTCGGGAATTTTTGTAAAAATTTCTTTTCGTTTTGCTTCTAATTCTTGAAATTCACTAGTAATATTTTTATATTTCTCATATTCAATAATTTTATTTTTCAAATCTTCTTCACTAGAAATACTGTACTCATCATCGTTTTCTGGTTCTTCAACCGTTTTGCCAATCAGCATTTTACTCTTTAAATGAATTAAACTAGCTGCCATCACAAGAAATTCACTACCAATATCTATATTTAATTCTTGCCAAGATTCAATATAATTTAAGTAAGTCTCTATAATTTCACTCATATTAATTTCATATATATCCAATTTAGTTTCTTTAACTAAATGTAAAAGTAAGTCAAGAGGACCATCAAAATTTTCTAAATGCAGTTCTAAATTCATCTTTATTCACTCCCGATTGTTATCATTATACTAAATTTCTTTCAAAAAAAAAAGGCTTTTATTTGCCTATTTAAGAACAAGTATATCCTGAAGCAGAAAGTTCAAAAGCTATAACACGTGCTTCTGTATTGCGAGAATAATAAATATCCTTTTCAAAAACTCTTCTGTATTCAGCTACGCTTATTTTTTCCAAGTTAATAGTTGTATCAAAAGAAAAACCAGTAGCAGTAGGATTTAAAGATGTACTAACTCCAGCTATACCCAAATACGAATTAGATAAAGCCGTATATTCCTGTAGATATCTACTATAATTTTCATCCCTAGAAAGATAAGAATTTCTTTCGTTAATTTCAATCAAATGATAGACATTATTTTCTA
Source organism: uncultured Bacilli bacterium (assembly GCA_944371545.1). Taxonomy (GTDB): domain Bacteria; phylum Bacillota_I; class Bacilli_A; order RF39; family UBA660; genus Ventrenecus. The sequence continues at coordinate 5,087 of CALVXT010000027.1, forward strand.
ACGCAAAACGATAAGTTAATATTTCATTATTTTTTTGACACGTCAATATTGGCACATTATTTGCATCCAATTCTAATTCAACCTGTGGATAATCTTCGTCCACTTTAGAAACTACTGCTATCTTAGAAATTGATCCATTTTGAACAGATTCAGAGATATCATATGAAAAAGTTTGCGATCCATTTAAAGTATCCGTAGTTAAACGTATTCTTTGCAAAAGCAATTCATCAGCAGTATACAATTCCATATAATAATTATTTTCAACAAAAAGATCAGAATCTCCATTTTGATTTGTAATAGTAAAAGATAAGGTCTCCTCCCCTTCATCTACAAAAAAATTAGAAAAATTAAATCCGTTTAAAACAATTAATAAATCATTGCTTAAATCATAAAAACGTATTTCGCTAGTGTCATCGTCATCATCAGGTGCTGGAATAGTTGATCCTCCACCACCAGGAGTAACAATAGATGGTGTGCTTGGAGCAGAAAGATTACTTACCCATTCAGACAATTGCGGTAATAAAAGTATACAAACCACAAAGATCCCTATTCCAACTAATGCAAAAATAGGTCCATTTTCTTTGACTTCAATCTTTCCAATAGTTGTAGTTGAAAGAGGTTCTTGATTTATTACAATTGGTTCAATATTTTTTTTCTTCTTCTTCATTTTCATCAACTCTATTCTTTTTTATTATATCAGATTTAAAAAAAAAGAAAAAGAGTCTTTTTCTTAAAATCAACTTTTTGGTCTAAAGATTAAAGCAAGAACAAAAGCGATCACTACTGCACTTACAATTGCTAAAGAACTTTTAACAAGCAACCCACTAGCCAATCCTAATACGCCTACTTCATGAAAGCCCTCTACTCCACCAGTATAAAGCATATGGCCAAAATTAGAAATTAAAACTGTTGCGCCGGCTCCACCAAACTCAATAAGTTTTGGATAAAGTCCTAAAAAAGATAAGAAAGCTCCTAATACAACAAATAAAGAAGTAATATGACCAGGTGTCAGTTTTGTATTATCCATAATTACTTGAGCTACAAAACAAAACAAACCACTAACTAAAAATGCATTAACAAAAATCATCCATTCACCTCCAAACTGACTGCATGTGCTACAGCTGGTATACTAAGCTTTTGATTTACAAAAAAAGGATTATGTAAAGAACCGGTTCCAACAATAAGTATTTTTTGTTTTTTCTTTTGCTTTAACACTTTGTTAAACAAATATAATGGCAAAGCAACTGGTCCACTTGCTCCAGCATAAGTTTCTTCCTGACTTTTTAAATAAAGTTCACATCCAGCATCCAAATGTTGCTTCATTTTAAGACCATAAGCCCTTTTTAAAAATTCGCTTAAAATCTTACTTCCAATGCATCCCAGATCACCTGTTAATATAAGATCATAATAATTTATATCTCGTTCTAATTCAGTCAAATGACTCATTATAACATTTGCTGCTGCAGGTGCCATAACCGCACCCATATGAGAAGCATCTTTACATCCCATATCAATAACTTTACCAATTGTATAGCTTTCTACCTTAATATTAGTCTGTTCTTTTGTTAGTAAACACGCGACAGCACCAGTAGCTGTAAAAGTCGTTGTAGTTGGCTTAGGCGCACCATATTCAATTGGAAATCTAAATTGTTTCTCAGCATGTAAATTATGTGAAGAAGTCACGCAAATAACGTTTCCTTTTCTTTTATTATCTAAAAAATCAGCTCCAGTAATTAAGCTTTGAACAAAAGAAGCACAAGCAGAATAAACTCCAAAAAAAGGAATAGAATAGTTACTTGCGGCATAAGAAGAAACGCTGATTTGATTAGATAAATCGCCTGAAACGAGCAAATCAACTTCACTATTAATTAACTTTGAACGATTTAATAAATTATCAATAACAGTTTTTTGCATTTTTATTTCAGCTTGTTCAAATGTTTTGGCTTGAAAATAGTAATCATCCATAACCAAATCATAATCTTTTATACTACCTTGTTTTTCAACAGGTCCGGCTAAGCTGAAAGAGTTTTTAATATACACATTATTAAATTTTTTGCTAGCCATGAAAAATCACCCCCAAAATTGCTAAGAAAAAGCCGCTAATGATACCATAGAGCAAAACGCTTCCTGCTAATTTGAAAAAACTAGATCCTAAACCGGTAATAAAGCCATCTTTTCGATAATCTAAAGCTGCTGATGTTACAGAATGAGCAAATCCAGTTGTTGGCAAAAAAAGTCCTGCTTTACATTTTGTCACCCAACTATCAAAAAAGCCTAAAGCCGTACCTAAACTTGCCAAAAAAATCATAATTATACATAACCATGAACATGCTTCTGTTGTTTCCATTCCAAAAGAATTTTGTAAAATAGCTACAATAACTTGTCCGATAAATCCTACCAATCCACCAACTAAAAAAGCAATTACTGCATTCTTCCATTTGTTTTCTTTTGGAGTGTATTCGCTTACCAATTTCTGATATTCTTCTTTTCTCATAATCTCACCTAAAACTAATATGGCTTGAAATAAAAAAGTTTATTCAAAAAAAGAAACGCTTCATAGCGATTCTTAATTCTTTAATATATTTTCTATTGTATTTTTATCTAAATTGGTGATTTTTTGCATACTCTCTAAATTAAAATTTAGCTTCTGCATATTTTTAATTGTCATAATTTGATTTTTTTCGATACCTTTTTCGATGCCTTGTTCTATGCCTTTTTCCATACCTTTTTCCATACCTTTTTCCATACCTTTTTCCATACCTTTTTCCATACCTTCTGCATAGCCTTCTTTTTCGGCTTCTCGTTTCCATTTGTCTTGTAAGTTTTTCATTTCTTTTGTTTCTTCGTCATAAAGAAATTTTCGTATTTGTGTGACAACATCCATTAAAAATTCACTCCCTTCTGCAATGGACTTTCTTTCTTCATCCGTTGTAGCTTTAATAATTCTAAATATTTTGTTTAATAAATTATTTTCACCCACATTATAATTTGACTCTTCTAATTTGTCAAGATTATAGATATATCCTTTTAAATCATGAGCAACTATAACATTCTTTTCTTTTTCTTTTAAAACATATTCTGTTTTTAATTCTTTTGTAAAAGATAAAGAACTTTTTAAACAAATGTTATATTGAGATACTTTATGTTGTTTTTGATATTTTTCCCCTACAGGTAAATCCGTTGAATAGATACGGAAGAAATAAACTTTACTTTTTGTAAAATCTTCTTCATCAAAATTTGTATACATTTCTAAGTTAATGATTTCACCTGGAATCTTTACTAAAATGTCTGAGGCAACACTTTTATTTTTTACATTTGTTTTATTTAAAGGATTTCCATTTAAAATAGTTACTTTATTTTTTAATGAATTTTTGGGAAAGTGTTTTAATTCTTCTAAAAGAGCTTCTAAAAAACGAATATTTTTTTGAGTACCAAAAATTTCTTTAAAAACCAAATCCGAACTCAACATTGATGATTTTTTCTCCTTTCTAAGAAGACTTTTATTTCTTCTACTTATATATACAAAAAAATTCTTCAATTTCCTTTTTTTTAATAAAAAAATTAGAGATTTTTTCTTTCTCTAATTTTGTGGGCTAAGGCGAAGCAACTCAGTCCTGTTAAACTTCCAAGCGAGTCAATTAATATATCAAATACTTGAGGTGTTCTTCCACCAACAAACATCTGATGGAATTCATCACTTGATGCATAAAATAAACAGAACAAAAATATAAAAACATATTCTTTCTTTTTTAAAATTCGATATTGTTTTACTAAATTACAAGATAGTATTCCTAAAATAAGATATTCTAAAAAATGAGCTGTTTTTCGAATTAATAATGAAAAAAAGTCATTTGTTAAAGGAATATAAGTAATTTTTTCTATAGTTTTTAAAAAGCCGTTGGATAATTCACTGCTTGCGTTTCCGTTTTGAGAAGAAAAAAAGAAGATGAGCATAAGCCAAAACAGAAATAATGACCAAGCAATTATCTTCTTTTTATTCATTTGGAGTCTCCAAAACTTCATTTAATCTTTCAATAGCGACAGCAACACTATTCATATCTGGATTCATAACATATAAATTTTGATTCGGATAACTATATGTTGGCAAATTTGCACCTGTTCCATCAACATTTACACTATCAATATTCCACGATGCCATATCATCTATTTGCATTTTAATCAAATTAGTAATATCATCTTCAGTTAAATTTGTTTCAAATGTGCCATTTAAAGCTTTTAAAATATCATTATAATTACTTATTAAAGTACTTGAACTCGTAACTTTATCAATAACAAGCTCAATTACTTGTTCTTGATTCTCGCCACGATGACGATCACCAGTATCGTAAGCATGTCGCTCTCTAGCAAAAGCTAAAGCACATTTTCCTCCAACATAATTTAAACCAGGATTAAAAGTACAACTTTTATCAGTCCAACAGGTAAAAGAATAATTAACATCTGAATTAATATTAATTCCACCGATAGCATCAACCAAATTAACAACAGCATTAAAATTCACTCGAACATAATAAGGAATTTCAATTTCTAACAAATCCTCAATCGTAGTCATGCTTAACTCAATACCTCCAATAGTTCCAGCATGTGTAAGCTTGTCTTTATGTCCACTTGTACCATGTAATTGAACATAATAATCTCTAGGAATATGAATCATTAGAATATTCTTAGTATTTGGATTTACCGCTAAAATAATATTTACATCACTTAAACTTCTTGAAGGAAGAGAATTACTTCTAGTATCAATACCACTTAAATAAACTACAAATGGCTCTTTAGTAACATTAATACCGGTATCAGTATCTTCACGTTCAGTTACAATACTAATGGTATCTAGTACTCGAACTTTTGCCTCAAAAGTTTCATCATTTTGAATCATTGCATCGTAATTTCCAGAGTTTACTAAAATGACCAGTTCTGTATCTTTTGCTACATTCATTAATAAATCCACTACATTCTCACCATACTCTAAATTTACATCTACTTTTTTCTTTAAGGCTTCTTCTACTGGTGTCATGTCATCCATATCTTTAACTGTTTTCATTGTAACGTTTTTTATATCTTCTAAAGAATTATATGAAGAATTTGTATTGACAACAATATTGTAAATATTTGTTTCAAAGTGTGCCCCTAAGTTTTCTCTTAAAAAAGTTAATGTATCATTGATTTTTAAAATAGCAAAATTTTCACCAGCCATGAATATGAAAGCTATAATATTTAAAGTAATCAATAACCACGTTCTAGTTCGCTTATTTAAAATGAAAATACCATGAATAGCCATAAGTATAACAAACAAAATTACAATTATCATAAAATATCTAAACGGCAAAATATTAGCAGAATAAATAAAATAACCTAAAATAATCATAAATAAAATAGAAATTATCCATAACCCTAAACTAAATTTTCTGAGTATTGGATTTGTTACTTTTTTTAATTTTTTCTTTGTCATAG
>CALVXT010000028.1 GCA_944371545.1 uncultured Bacilli bacterium
ATACATTTTGTCCAACTTTTCGCGCAGATAATTCAAATACTAACGTTCATGCTTCAGAGTTTTGGATGATTGAGCCAGAAAATGCTTTTGTAGACTTAGAAGGAAATATGGATTTAATGGAGGACATGTTAAAATATATTGTAAGATATTGTTTAGAAAAAGCTCCTGATGAATTTGCTTTTTTAGATCGGTTTGTAGAAAAGGGTTTGATTCAAAAGTTGGAAAAACTGGTGAATGCGACTTTCACTCGTATTACTCATGAAGAAGTTATAACTATCTTGAAAAATGCCAATGTTAAATGGGAATTTGCTCCAGAGTATGGCGAAGATATTGCGAAGGAACACGAAAAATATATCACTGAGTATTTTGATGGTCCTGTATTTATTAAAGATTGGCCTAAAGATATTAAGGCTTTCTATATGAAACAAAATGCTGATGGGAAAACAGTCGCGGCTGTTGATTTGGAAGTTCCTGGAGCTGGTGAATTAATGGGCGGTAGTCAAAGAGAAGAAAATTATGAAAAATTACTTTCACGTATGAAAGAATTACACATGGATATTTCAGAAATGGACTGGTACTTAAATTTAAGAAAATATGGAACTTGCGTTCATTCTGGTTTTGGAATGGGGTTTGAAAGACTGTTAATCTATTTAACTGGTGTTGATAATATTCGTGATGTTATTCCTTATCCTAGAACTCCTGGAAACTGTGAATTTTAATGACTGAAAACGAATTATTGGGATTGGCAAAGGGATTATGTCATCTTTATAATATCTATAAAAAACAACAAACACCAGAAGGCAAGGAAAGAAAGTTTAATCTTTTAAAGGCTTATAGTTTTTCTTTTGCTCAAGCTTGTAATAGATTTTACAAAGAAGATAAGACAGCTGAAGATTGGTTAAGATTTTTTGATAAAAAAATGAAAAAAGAAAATTCCTTGTTAAAATAAGTTAATATTTTAATATAAAAACTGAGAACATTTTTTCTCAGTTTTTATTATAAATGGATTTTGGGATATGGTTTTCTTTCATTGGTTAGTCCTATTAGATAATCAACACTTACGTTATAGTATTTGGCTAAAATAGATAGTTTGTCGATAGGAATTGTGCGAATACCACGTTCATATCTTGAATACTGAACTTGACTGATTTTTAAAATTTTGGCAATATCTTTTTGCTGCAAGTCTCGGTCTTTTCTGATTTCTTTTAATCTATCAATATTCATAACATCACCGTATTTCTATTTTTTCATATAAGCAAACGGATAACTTGATTTTAATACCATTTAGTTATATTTTATGACAAAAATATTTTTGTGTAGCTTTTTGGGTACAAAATAGGCATTTTTGGTTGTAAAAAAGCTTTTTTTGAAAATATAATTGGCCTATATGTAGAGATAGGGATAAATTTTAAGAATATAACTTAATAGGAAAAGATTCTTTTAAAAGCTTTTTTGAAATATTGTATTTTTACTAAAAAATTGATATAATCAAAAAAGAATAGAGGGAATTTACTATGTTTGGAAGAATTATTTTTATAAGTGAAAGTGTTGCACATTTAGAAAATACTTTAAAAAATAATGAGACTATGGATTTAATGAATATTCATGTTATTTTTGAGGCGCCAAATCAACGAATTTTAGGTGAAATTTCTGAAATTAATCCGGATATTATTAAAATTCGTTTTTTAGGAGAATATATTGATGGGAGATATGTTAATGGTGTTATTAGAAAACCATTATTATCTAGTAAAATAAGAATTATCAATGAAGCTGAATTAAGAGAATTAATTGGCGCTAAAACATCAAAATCTTTTGAATTAGGGCATAGTGCTATTTATAAAAATTATATAGTTTATCCTCAAATAAACTCTTTCTTTTCTAACCATTTTTTTATTTGTGGTAACTCTGGAGCAGGTAAAACTCATGGTATTTCAAGAATTATTCAAAATGTTTTTGCAGATAAATCTGTAGTAAATGAGAATGCTAATTTATTTCTTTTTGATGCATATGGTGAATACAAAAATGCTTTGAAAGGTATTTCTAATTATAATCCAAACTATCAATATAAATTTATTACTTCAAATATTCATGATGCTGATGATGTTCCTTTAGAAATTCCTGTAAGTTTATTAAAATTAGATGATATGGCTTTGCTTTTGCAGGCAAGTAGCCATAGTCAACTTCCTATTATTGAAAGAACTATTCGATTAGCTAAGATTTTTAGTCAAAATAACGAAGAGAGTATAAGATATAAAAATCATTTAATTGCTAAAGCCTTACTTGCAATTTTATTTAGTAATCAAACTACTGCTCATAAAAAGAACGAAATTTTTACAGTAATTGAAGTTTGTCATACTGATGATTTTAATTTTGATTCTCGAATTGCTGGTCTTGGTTATTCGAGAAGCTTCTCAGAATGTTTTGAGATTGATTCAAATGGAAATTTTGGTGAATCTGTTTTAATTACTGATTATATTTTAAAACATGTTGATGATACTTTAGAAGAAACGAAAGAGCCAGAAATTTATTCATATTCTATGTTGGATTTTTCTAAGGCATTAGAATTTACTTTAATTAGTGAAGGATTTCAAAACAATAGCAAAGTATATGATGATGCAATTATGATAAAGGTTCGACTATCAAGTATTTTAAATACAAAAATTGGAACTTATTTTGTCAACAAAGGATATGTAACTCCAGAGGACTTTGTAAAAGATTTAGTTATGAAAAATGGAAAAAAAGCACAAATCATTAATATTAATTTAGAAGATGTTGATGATGTGTATGCTAAAGTAATTGTAAAAATTATTTGTCGATTGTTGTTTGAATATACCAAGAGTTTAAAAGATCGTGCTTCTATGCCAATCCATATGATTTTGGAAGAGGCACATCGATATATTCAAAAGGATAATGATACGTTTTTACTTGGTTATAATATTTTTGATCGAATTGCTAAAGAAGGTCGTAAATATGGCGCAATTTTAGGAATTATTTCACAGCGGCCTGTTGAAATAAGCGATACGGTTATTGCGCAAGTTTCAAATTTTTTAATTTTTAAAATGACTCATCCAAAGGATTTAAAGTATATTGAAGAAATGCTTCCAAATATTTCTAGTGATGTTATCGAAAAACAAAAAACTTTGCAACCTGGTAACTGTGTAGCCTTTGGTGGTGCTTTTAAAATACCAATGATCGTTCGTATGGATATGCCTGATCCACCACCATATAGTTCAAATTGTGATGTAAGTGCACGTTGGGGAATACCTCAGAATTTACCTAATCAGACAGCTGTACAACCAAATGTTCAAAATGCTATGAATATATCATAGCTTTTTTATTTATAAGGATATTTTTTGTAAAGAAAACATTAATTGGTTATGAATTTTTTTGAAATTTCTTTACTTATATCTTTAGAAACTCTTTCTGGTTTTTTCTTAAAATGTGTGTTAGAATAAACTTTATTCAAAAAAGGGAGTTTATATGAATTTAAAAGAGGAAATTTTAAATAAGCGATTGTCACATCCTGAGTGGGATTTATTTACTTTAATTAGGTGGATTTATTTAAAAACTTGCACTATTTTTACTTATGATTGGCGATATTTTTATTGTAATGATTTTCAGAAAAAAGAAATTTATGATTTAACTTTGGATATTTCTTATATTACAGTTACAGATATAATTTGTAGTACATGGGCTAGATTATTTGTTGATGCTTTACGTTTTTTAAATATTGATGCACGAATTATAAGCGATGTGCCTCCTCATTGCTATGTATTATTTGATCTTTACGGTGAGACCATAAAAGCCGACGCAACTAAGGGATATGATCTATCGCGGGTAAAAATTGGCTGTTCAACTAATGGATTTAAAACCTTGCATTTTAGCAAAGATTTTTCACAAAAGCTTGATTTATCTGATGAAATTATTGGCTATAAGCAAATGCTTTATACAGATTATGCTATAAAAAGATTAAAGTTAGACTTTTTAGGTGACGGTTATACAAAGAATCAAAATTTTTCTGAATTTACAAATATTGATTATGAGCAAATTAATTTTAAAATTGAACTTTTACAAACTCTTATTAATAATACTCAGAAAGTCAAAAAATTTCATGATACAGATTTTTATTTAAGTTATTTGGGAAGAAATCTGATGACTAATCAAGAAAGATATGAGATTCTAATTCAAACATATTGGAGAATTGAACCTTATCCAGATATTGTTAATTTTTTAGCTGTAAGAGATTGTGCGCAGAAAGATATTTACATTTTAAAATGCGTTGATGGTAAATATCTTTTGGAAAGAGCTACAAATGAGGACATTGACTATTATGTTACAAATTATAATGGTAAATATGAACACTTGCTTTTACAATATAAAAAGAAATAGAATTATAGTTTTTTTAATTTATAATGTGTGTCAAATCTATTGCACATACAAAAATTATTTGATACAATTGAATTACCAAAGGTAAGTTAGTTTCATAAAACCGACTATGGTGATGATTGGGAATCAGAACTCTATATAGTGTTGAAAACTAATCCATTAAGTGAATTAGGCTCCTAAAGTATAGATGAGATGCCCCCCTCTCGAGTGAGCGGGATTTTATCACACTTGCTTACATTTGGTTTTTTTATGGAGTGAAAATGATGAATGAAAGAATTTTAGATTTATTAGGAGAAGAGAAGTTTCAAAAAATTCAAAATTGTAGTGTGCTGCTAATTGGTCTTGGTGGAGTAGGAGGATACGCTTTTGAAGCTTTAATTCGGAGTGGATTTAAAAATATTACTATTGTGGATTTTGATAAATTTGAAGAAAGTAATTTAAATCGTCAGATTTATGCTTTACAGCAAACAATTGGAAAAAGTAAATGTGAAGTAGCTTTACAAAGAGCTCATGACATAAATCCAAATGCTCAAATTAAATTTTTTGAAGAAAAATTGACTGAAGAAAAAATTACAAATGATTTTATTAATGACTATGATTATATTATTGATGCTTGTGATGACGGAACAGTAAAAATTGCTTTGATTAAGGTTTGTGGAATTGCTAAGAAAAAATTGATTTCTTGTATGGGAACAGCTAATCGAACGCATCCTGAACTTTTAGAGATTACAACACTTGAAAAAACTGCAAACGATCCTTTAGCTAAAAAAATAAGAAGTGCTTTTAAAAATTCTTCTTTTTTAAAAACTAAGGTAGTTTGGAGTAGAGAAGTTCCTATTAAGCAAAAAAAATTAGGAACGATTTGCTCTGTTCCTATGAGTGCTGGAAGTTTACTTGCTTCTTTTGTAATAAATGATCTTGTAAATTAAGTTATTTAAAAATTGTTCTATATATTTCATTTAGAAAAGGAAACTTTTCTTTTTTTCTTAAAATTAAGTGAATATTTTTTAATCCAATGTATCCTTCGACTGTATTTTGTTTTAGAAATAGATCTGCTTCTTTTTTTGTTTTAATAAGTAATCTTCCATAAGAAAAATTGCGTGAGCTCATTGTTGATCCAGTTAAGAAAAAATCTCCTAAAGTTCCAGCATAAATATTTTCGCTTGGATAGTCTAAAACTGTATATAGAATTTGTAAATATTCTTTATAGCATTCAGTTAGATAAGAAAATATAGTTGAAGGAAAGGGACTTCTAGCATAAGCCATTCCAGCACCTATTGCGTAAATATTTTTTAGAACACTTGCTAGTTCTAAGACTTTTTCTTCTTTCATTCGTTCTAAATGTATTCTTTTTGGTAGTAAAGAAACAAATAAATCGAAGGTATTTTTATCTTTTGTTGCAACTGTTATAAAAACTTCTGCTCCTAATATAAGATCAGCCGCTAAATTAGGGCCGGCAAAAAAGGCTATTTTATGAGTATTTAAGGTGCTTTTTACGTATTTACTAGAGAAGTATGGCTTTGAGTCTAATAATCCTTTAGAGCCAATATAAACGGGCAGAGAAGGTTTGCTATATTTTTTAATTTCTAAAACTAACTCTTTAACATATAAACTTGCTACTAAAAGAAATATAGCTCGTGTGTTTTTCATAGCTTCTTCGATTGAATTTGTTACATAAATATTTTTTGGCTTTTCTAATGTTTTGCCATCAAAAATCAACTTACTTTCTTGCCTGGCTTTTTCTAAAAAAGATGAATCAGGTGTCCATAAGAAAACTTGATTATTTTTATTTTTGGCTAAAAGAGTAGCAATGGCTACACCAAACACACCGCTTCCAAAACATGTTATTTTCATTTACTCACCTCGCATTTCTTTCCATAGTTTATTTAAATTATCTTCATATTTATTTTTTCGTGGATGGTAGTATTTTTTTCCTTGTAAGTTTTTAGGTAAATATTCTTGTTTGACGTAAGAATTTGGATAGTTGTGCGGATAAAGATAAGTTGTAGAATTTGTTTTTATATGATCCGGAACATTGCCGGTATTACCTTTGTGAATGTCGTTTAATGCTTCATCTAAAGCTAAATGAGCACTATTAGATTTTGGAGACAAAGCCATTTCGGTAACAATTGTTCCTAAAGGAATCCTTGCTTCTGGAAGACCTACTAACTCGCTTGCATGAATAGCTGCCATGACTTTTGGACCGATAGATGGGTTAGCAAGTCCAATATCCTCATAAGCAATAACACTCATTCGCCTATAAATACTGTCTAAATCTCCTGCTTCAATGAGTCTAGCTAAATAGTGTAAGGATGCATCTACATCACTGCCACGAATGGATTTTTGAAAAGCTGATAATACATCATAATGTCCATCTTCGTTTTTATCATGAAAGAAAATAGGCTTAGCCTGAATATTTTTTAAGAGATCTAGAGTAATTTTTTTGTCTGAAGAAGCGTAATAGGCTGTTTCAAGTAAATTCAGGGCACTTCGCATATCTCCACTTGAAGATGTAGCAATAAATTCTAAACTTTTATCATCCGTTTCTAATTCAGGTAAATATTCTAAAGCTTTTTTAAGTCCTTTAATAATATCTTCTAAATTTAATTCGTGAATTTCAAAAATTTGTACTCGACTTCTTATTGCTGGATTAATTTTGTGGTAGGGATTTGATGTAGTTAAACCAATTAATAAAAGTAAACCAGATTCAATGTGCGGTAAAAGTAAGTCTTGTTTATCTTTATTCATTCGATGAATTTCATCAATAATTAAAATCATTTCACCATGCATTTTTGCTTCTTCAATTGCAATATCAAAATCTTGTTTGTTATTAATTGTTGCGTTCAAAAATTTGTAAGGCATATGCAACTCATTAACTAAGGCATTGGCAATGGAAGTCTTTCCTGTACCAGGTTTTCCATATAAAATTATTGAACATAAATGTTTGTTTTTTACTAAATTTGTTAATATTTTCCCTTCGCCAATTAAGTGATCTTGCCCTAAAATATCATTGAGTTTTTTGGGACGCATTTTGTTTGCTAAATTTTCCATAATTCTCACCTTTACTGATTATAGCAGACAAACTATCGTTTGACAATCAAAGAAATTTTTTCTATACTTAATTTGTGAGAATTATGAAAGATTACATTTTAAAAGAACCAATAAAAAAGTATATAGATTCTTTACATTATGAAAGAAAACTTAGTGTTAATACAGTAAAGTCTTATGAAGAAAATTTGTATCTTTTTCAAGAATTTTTAAAGAACAAAGAACTTTTCAATGTTACAAAGGAAGATATTTTAGCTTTTTTAAAAAAAGAAAATGACAAAGCTGCTACTACTAAGGCTCATTATTTTACAGTAATTCAAAATTTTTATTTGTTTTGTATTGATGAAGGTTTAACGAATGAGAATCCTTGTGAGACAATTCATATGCCTAAAATTCCTCAAAAACTTCCTAAGTATTTAACTTATGAAGAGGTTGATCGGCTTCTTAATATGCCGCTATTGACTCCTTATGATTATCGCACTAAAGCTATGTTAGAACTTTTATATGCAACTGGTATGCGTGTTAGTGAACTGTTGTCTTTGCGTTTTACCAATGTTGATTTAGAAAACTATTTGATCCGAGTGGAAGGGAAGGGTAGTAAGGAACGAGTAATTCCTTTTAATGAGACGAGCAAGGAATATTTAGAAAAATATCTTCATACTTATCGTCCTTTGTTAATAAAAAAAGGAAAAAATTATGATGAGCTTTTTTTAAATAATCGTGGTACGCCTCTTACTCGACAAGGGCTATGTAAACTCTTAAAAAATCTTTGTCAAAAAGCTTCGATTACAAAAAATGTAAGTCCACATGTTTTAAGACATTCTTTTGCAACACATTTGCTAGATGCAGGAGCTGATTTACGTGTTATTCAAGAATTTTTAGGTCACGAAAATATTAGTACAACCCAAATATATACTCACGTTTCTAAAGAACATGTAAAAAAAGAATATGACAGTAGTCATCCGCGTAGCAAAAAAGAATGATAAAACATCATCATTCTTTTTTTGACTCATTAACAATTCTTACGTTCTTCTCTACGTTGTTCTTCTTTTCTAGAATTTTGTCTGTTTTCATTTTTTCTAGAACGATTTTGTTTTTGCTTATTATTTTTTTTCATTTCTAATTTACCTCCCACTAGTATTATGGATGAAGTTTTTTGTTTCATACAGTGAAACTTCTTTTTTATTTGCCAATGTTTGGTATTTCATGTAAAATAGTTTTAGGTGACAAGAATGAAAAAATATTATGTATTAGGGGCAAAAAATAGCATGGCTCAAATTTTAAATATTCCAATAGAAGAGAATGGACAAGTTTTCTTAGAACAAGAATTTGCAGATATATCTTTTATAGATGCTCTTTTTTCTTTAAATTATTTTGAAGAGGAAGCAAGGTTTTTATTAAAGAAATATAATAATGCTTTTTTAGAATATGATGATTTTGATGTTTTTATTGGAAGAGTTACTTTTAATGAAAAGAAAAAAAGCTATTCTATTCGTTTTTATGATCCTATATATAAAACTTCGTCATTGCGAGTTGCTCCAAAAATTGAAAGCAATTTGCAAAAAGAGGCTTTAAAAAGAATGGAGTGTATTCAAAATAAAAAAAAATTATTATTGCCTTTGGATAGTACATTTAAAGAATTTTTAAATTTGTTACTTTCTCGTGCAACTGGTTCACCTGATACCAAGCATTTTATTTTGCGGGCTGATAGTATAGTGGATCCAGAAATTAAAAAGAATATTCGAGGGTATTATAGAAATACAGATTATCTTGTTTATCGTAAATTAGAAAGTGATATGCAATCTTATAAAAAATTGCGAGGTTTTTGTTTGGAATTTCTCCAATCTATCTCTTTAACTCCTATTAATTTTAAAGAAAGAAATATTTGTCGAAAAGGATATTTATATCCAAGCAAATTGTTTGATTTCGATTCTGATTTTACTGTTAGTATTGATGAAGTAAATCTTATTCCTAGGAATTATGTTCCGCCACTTTCCAATGAAGAGCAGATGGCACTTGAAGAAGCAAAAATATGGAACTATATTTATCATCAATCTTTTTCAAATCAAGAAATGCAAGATTATTATGAGCAAGGTGGGCTGGAAGCAATATTTGCTAATATGGATGCAAACGATATTTATGGAAGTTTAACTGATGAAGATAAAGTGAAATTAAATTTACTTTCTATTGAACAATATATAGAAAAGAATAGGCAGAAATTTTTACATGATACAAATCATAAAAAAAGCAAGTGAAAAAAGAAGATCACTGCTTTTTTAATTCTGTTTCATATAGTCGACGATATCCTTCTGAATTTTTTAGTAAATCTTCATGTGTTCCTTGGCATGTGATTTTTCCATCTTCTAAAAATAGAATTCGATCACAATCTAAAACTGTTGAAAGTCGGTGAGCAATAATTAAAATGGTATAATCTTTACTTAAGTTGTCAATAGCTTTTTTTATTTCGGTTTGTGTTTCATTATCTAGTGCACTTGTTGCTTCATCAAATAAAATAATTTCTGTTTTTTGAATAAAAGCTCTAGCAATAGCAAGGCGTTGTTTTTGACCACCTGAAAGCATGATACCGCCTTCGCCAACAACTGTATCGTACTGTTTAGGCAGAGTTAAAATAAAATCATTTAAACAGGCTAATTTCAACGCATAGATCATTTCTTCTTCGGTTAAATCTTTTTTTACAAGTTTTAAATTATCTCGAATACTCATATTGAAGATGTAAGGGTTTTGTTGAACAATAGTAATATTGCCACGAATAGAATCTTTATCCAAATTTTTAATATTATAATTATCAATGAAAATGTCTCCTTCATAATTATCATACATTTTACATAGCAAATTAAAAATTGTTGTTTTTCCAGCACCAGATTTTCCAACGAATCCAACTTTTTCATTCTCATGAACTTTTAAATTTAAATGATTCAAAATAAGATGGTCAGAAGAGTATCCAAAAGAAACATCTCTAAATTCAAAATC
>CALVXT010000029.1 GCA_944371545.1 uncultured Bacilli bacterium
GCGATTTTCTTAGGTTTTATCGCATTTTGTTGGTAACTTAGCTACTTATCCACTTTCATTAGCTGTGAATTGTAACTGAAATTTGATTTAGGAATTTAAAGTGCTTGCCATTTCCTATATTTTATGGTAAATTAGATACGAATTGGAGGCAATAAAATGGCAGAAATTTTAGAAACAATTTTATTAATCATATCAGTATTATTAATTGTGTTAGTATTATTACAAGGAAATAAAGCAAGTGATGCTGGTCAAATTATAACTGGTGGAAATGAAAGATTATTTGGAGTTGTTAAAGAACGTGGCATGGAATTATTTATCACGCGTTTAACAGCTGTTCTAGGCGCAGCATTCATTATTATTTCATTAGTATTATTTTTAATGTAATTACCGAGTAGTCTTAAAGACTACTTTTTTCTTTTTGTAAAGTTTTTCACCTATCCTTGTAAGCGAATAAAGAAAACGCTATAATAATACTAGGTGATAATAATGAAGGAGCAAGTATTAAAAATCTTAGAAAATGTTTATGAAGCAAAGGATTTGATTACCATCAATGATATGTTAAATTTAACAACTGCTGAAGAACTAAAAGACTTATCAGATACTTTAGATGAATTAGTAAACGAATATGTAGTTTTCAAAACTAAGAAAGATAAATATATTCTTTTAAAAAATTGCCCTAACTTAAAAATTGGTAAATTTTCAGCAAACAAAAAAGGTTTTGGCTTTGTCATTTTAAATAAAGAAGATGATTTATATATTAGTAAGGAAGACATGAATGGAGCGATTCAAGATGATATTGTTTTAGCTGAGGTGACAAGAAAAGGAGTCAAACCAGAAGGACATATTATTCGCATAATTAAAAGAGAACTACACAATTTAGTAGGCGAAGTTATTGAAACCAAAAAAGGACTAGAAGTAAAACTGGATGAAGAAAAGTTAGATTTAGAATTAAAAATAGATAAAGAATCTTTAAAAAATTGTGTTCCAGGAAACAAAGTAATTATTAAATTAGTGAAAGAATTAGGGAAAAAAAGATATCTTGCCAAAATTATAAAAATTCTTGGTCATAAAGATGATCCAGGAATGGACATTTTAAGTATTGCTTATAAATATCAAATCGACCCAGATTTTGGACCAGAAGTAGAACAAGAGCTAGAAGATATCCCAACAGAAGTAAAAGAAAGTGAATTATTAAATCGTAAAGATTTAACTAGTTGGCAAATATTTACGATAGATGGTGACCATACAAAAGATATCGATGACGCAATAAGCTTGACAAGAGAAGGCGAAAACTACATTTTAGGAGTTCATATTGCCGACGTCTCTAACTATGTTAAAGAAAATACAGCCTTAGGAGATAAAGCGTATGAAAGAGGAACTTCAAACTATTTAGCAAATACTGTTATCCCAATGCTTCCTCATAAATTATCTAATGGAATATGTTCTTTAAATGAAGGGGTAATAAGATTAACCATGTCTTGTGTCATGAAAATAAATCCAGCTGGTAAAATTATTGACTATGATATTTTTGAGTCTTACATCAAAAGCTCAAAAAAAATGACCTATTCAAAAGTAAATGATATTTTAATGCGCGATATAATTGACCCAGAATATGAACCCTTTGCAAACACTTTAAAAGAAATGAATGAACTTGCTCATATTTTACGAAAAGAAAAAATTGCTCGTGGCTATATTGATTTTAACTTAAGCGAACCAGAAATTATTCAAGATGAAAGTGGCAAAGCCATTGATGTTGTCAAAGTTATAAGAGAAGACGGCGAGAAAATGATTGAAGATTTCATGATTGCAGCCAATGAAACAGTTGCAAGTCATATTTATAATATGGATTTACCATTTATCTATCGTGTCCATGGAGAACCAAAAACAGAAAAAATTGATGACTTTGTAAATTTATTAAAATTATTAGGTTATCAACTACAAACGAGAGTAATTGATTTAAATCCTAAAACTATGCAAAACATTTTAAAAGAATTAGATGATAAACCAGAATTTACTATTCTTTCTTCAATGCTTTTAAGAAGCATGAAAAAAGCAGAATATTCAAAAGAAAATACAGGACACTTTGGTCTAGCATCAAAAGCGTATACCCATTTTACAAGTCCAATCCGAAGATTTCCAGACTTAACTGTTCATCGTTTATTAAAAAAATATTTAGTAGAAAAAGATTTTTCAATGCAAACAATTGACTATTTAAATAACAATCTAGTGACAATCGCTGAACATTCTTCTGAAAGAGAAGTTGCCTCTCAAGAAGCTGAAAGAGACGTAGCTGATATGAAAATGGCTGAATACATGGAAAGTCATATTGGTGAGTGTTACGAAGCCATTATCGATTCAGTTACAAACTATGGCTTTTATGTAGAATTAGAGAATTTGGTTGAAGGATTAGTTCATGTCAATAACCTAAAAGGGGATTATTACGAATACGTTCCAGATTTACTTTCATTAATAGGAAAATCAACAAAAAAAACATACCGCATTGGGGATAAAGTGTATGTTCGTTGTATTAATGCAAATAAAGAGACAGCTATGATAGATTTTGAGATTGTCGAGGAGAAAAAAGATGGAAGTCAAGAATAAAAAAGCTTATTTTGATTATGAAATTTTAAAAGAATATGAAGCTGGAATTGAACTAGTTGGTACAGAAATTAAAAGTGTTCGAAAAGGCTCAATTGACTTAAAAGATAGTTTTGTAACAATCAAAAATAACGAAGCATTCGCATTAAACATCTACATCGCTAAATATGAAGAAGGAAATATTTTCAATCACGAAGAAAGAAGAACGAGAAAACTATTATTACATAAAGAAGAAATAAAAAGATTGAAAGAAGCCAAAGAAAAAGAAGGAATAAGTATTATTCCTCTAAAAATGTATTTAAAAAATAATAAAGCAAAACTTTTAATAGGTATAGGTAAAGGGAAAAAACTTTACGACAAACGAGAAAGTATTAAAAAAAGAGACTTAGAAAGAGAAAGTAGACAATATTATTAGTATAATAAAAAAGAAAAGCAATGAAAAAGTAAACACAAAACATGTTTACTTTTTTTCATCATCTTTTAATTCAAGTTCATATAACTTTTGATAAATAGGATTGTTTTTTAAAAGTTCCTGGTGTGTTCCTTCGCCGGCAACACTGCCATTATCGATGAGTATTAGTCGGTCACTATTAATAACCGTTGATAAACGGTGAGCGATAATCAAAATGGTATATTCTCCTTGCATATTTTGAATCGATTTTTGAATTTCATATTGTGTTTCATTATCTAAAGCACTAGTTGCTTCATCAAATAAAATGATTTCTGTTTTCAAAATTAAAGCTCTAGCTATAGCAAGTCTTTGACGTTGTCCTCCAGATAGAGTGACACCACCTTCACCAACAATTGTATCATAGCCATCTTTCAAGGTCATAATAAAATCATGTAAGCATGCCATTTTGCAAGCGTCTATCATTTCTTCTTCTGTTAAATCTTCTTTAATAATTGTTAAATTTTCACGAATACTCATATTAAAAATATAAGGATTTTGACTAATAACAGACATATTTTTACGAATGCTTGCTTTATCTAATTGATTTAAAGGAATACCGTCAAATGTAATCTCACCGGCATTAGGTTTATATAAAGCTGAAATTAAATTAAAAATCGTTGACTTTCCACTTCCACTTTTACCAACAAATGAAACAGTTTCGTTAGGATGAATTTGAAAACTAATATTTTTTAAAACCATATCATCTTCTTCATAACCAAAGAAAACATTCTTAAAAGCTATATTTCCTTCAATTTTAGAAATTTGTTTATCTCCAAAAAATTCTTTAGGATATTTTTCTCCTTCAAGAATTTCAAAAATTCTTTCGGCTGCTAATTCAAATTGTTTAATAATATCATAAAAGTGTTCTAAATTAGAAGATATACTGATGATATGTCCACGGTAAGAGAGAATAATTAACATCGTAGCAACTTCAAGTTCCTTATGAGTAATAAAATAAATACCCAAGAGTAAAATTCCTAAATCAAGCAAATCTCGTAAATCTCCATTTAAAAAGCGAAACCATGAGCGTGTTCTAGCCCAAGAATAATTAGCTTCACCTAACTCTTGAATAACTTGATCCGTTTTGTTTAAAAAACTTTTTTCAGCATTTAATAATTTTATATCCTTTGCACCTCTAACAAGTTCACTAATAAAACCAGAAGCTATATCTCGTTTCTTCTTTCGAATTTTATTTTTCTCCTGAATTTTCTTAGCCGCAAATTTCTGAGCAAAAAATAGCAAAACAACAAATAATAAATATAGGAAAAAAATTGCAGTATTTAAAAATAAAATACTAAATAAAACCCCAATAACGGAGATAAGGTAGGTCAAATAATCAATTCCTTGAATAAAAATATCGGATAAGGTATCCGTGTCATTACCTGCTCTTTCAATAAAAGTTCCGCTAGAATTAGCTTGTAAAACTCCTGTTTGAATTTGCAAGATTTTACTAGATACATCAAGTTGAATATTTTTTTTAACAGAATAAAAATATTTGTTAATAAAATAATTATTAATATGAATACAAACATTTCGACAAACTTCGGTACCAAAAATAAGTAAAGTAACAGCAAAAAGTTGTGTCCAAAACTCATTAGTTAAATAAAAAATTTGTCTTGCTGATAATAATGGAGCAACAACATTAATAACGCTTAATAATATACTTCCAATTAAGAAGAAAAATAAATACTTTTTATCTTGTTTAGCATATTGATAAGTCTTTTTTAAATAATAAAAAACATTAGATAATTTTACCTTTTTCTTTTTTTCTTCTTCCATACACCCTCACTTCCTAAAAAGGATTATACGAATATATATAATAAATTTAAAGCCTTTTAATTTTTGACAAAATATGCTATAATTGTATTGTAAAATAAAGGAGATAGAAAATATGGAAGCATTTACAACCTTTTTAGCAAACAATTATCTATGGTTTTTAGTAATCGCGATTATTTTAATTTTTGCTTTAATTGGCTATTTTGTTGATGCAAGTGAGCAAAAAAAAGGTGTATCTTCCATTGTTAAACAAAAACCAGTGGAAAAAGATATCCATGATTTAGCTAGATCCGCTGCGAACAAATCATTAAATTCAGCAATTAATGACGCTGGAAGAAATTTTCAAAATCAAAATATAAATCAAAATCAAAATCTAAATACTTCTTATTCAAATTATAATAAAGTAAATAATATGGAAATGCCTCAGATGAATAACACAATTACTGAAATGAATTCTAACCAAAGTACGCAAAATTCGAATGTAAATCAAGCATCCAATTCTGTTGGATTCGATGTTTTAAGTAAATAAAAGCTCTTATAATGACTTTATAAGAGCTATTTCAATGCCTACAACACCATATTTTTCTTGTGATTCAATAGGATAAAAAACCTCCATGTCTTCTGCCAAAGCGTTTTCTTCTTTAGAATATCCAAGAACAATTGGATCAAAATGCTTATAAAGTAAAGAAAAATTTGGATAAATATGTAAAGCTATAACGCGCACTTGAATTTCCTCATGAGTAAGACGATCTTTAAATAAAATAGAATCATTCACACGTATATTTCTTCTTTTTTCATCTAAAAGTCTTAGCTCAATAGTTTTCGTGCGATTTTTAATAGCCAAAAAAGGTTCATGATTTAAGTGCATCTCGTGCATAAAAACACCTCCAAAAAAAATTATAATAAAAAAATACGCTTAAATAAAGGGAAAAAGAGCTGGAAAGAAATCAACTTAATTTTTTGAGTAGATAAAAAGAAAAAAATTTGTTATAATGAACAAGATGAATACAAAGGAAGTGGAAAAATGACGTTAACGACGTTGTGGTCATTGTTTACCAAAATACTAGATATCTGTATTGTTTGGTTCTTATTCTATTTTATTTTAAAGAATATTCGAAACAATGTAAAAATGATTTTAATTGTCAAGGGTGTTTTACTAGTTATCTTAATTGAAATTTTAAGTCAAGTACTTAACTTATATACAGTAGGATTATTATTAGAATATGTTCTTGATTGGGGACCTTTAGCTATTATTGTGATTTTTCAACCAGAAATCAGAAGTATGTTAGAGAATTTTGGTCGTACTCAACTTTTAGGAAGACACAAAATTTTAACGGTTGACGAACGAGAAAAATTGGTTACAGAAATTATGAAAGCAATAGAGTTCTTAAAGAAAAATCGTATAGGAGCCTTAGTAGTTATTGAAAGAGACGTATCTTTACAAGAATATATTGGTCGTGCAACGAAAATCTATGCAGATATCTCAAGCGAGCTTTTAAGTAACTTGTTTTATCCAAATAGTCCACTTCACGATGGTGGTGTAATTATTCAAGGAGATAGAATTACATGTGCAGGAGCGGTATTTAGAACGAGTATGAGTCCAGGATTGAATAAAAAATTAGGAACAAGACACCGTGCTGCTCTTGGAATTGCCGAAGAATCAGATGCATTAGCTTTAGTTGTATCTGAAGAAAATGGACGAATCAGTATTGCGTATGAAGGTGAATTACATTACAATCTAACTTTAGACGAATTTAGAATGACTTTAATGGAAGAATTAAAGCCAAAAGCAGAAGTTTTCTACGGATCTGACGCTTCCGAAAGTGAGGGAGATATCCATGAGTAAGTTAGGTAAAAAAATTGTGAAATTTTTTAGTAAAATATATAAATTTATAGATGAAAAATTTATTACACCATTTAGTCGAGCACTATATTTTCTTTTTGAAAAATTAAAAGATAATCCTATTCATGTTGAAAAGCTTTTAAATCGACCACGAATTTTAGTTTATGTTTCGTTAATCTTAGCAGTAGTAACTTTCTTTCTAGTTGATTCTCAAGTGATTACCCTAGTAGAAAATGAAGCTGAAATTTTGGCAAATGAACCAGTTACGGTAGTATATAACAAAGAAGCTTATGTGGTTGAAGGACTAGTAGATCAAGTAGATATTATTTTAACAGGACGGAAGAGTGCGCTTTATTTGGCAAAACAATTAGGAGAACATGAGGTGGTTTTAGATTTATCTGATTATGAAGCAAGTGATACACCAGTTCGTGTCCCACTTTCTTATAATCAAACAGTAGATAATATTAGTTATAAATTAGATCCTGCTTATGTAACGGTAACAATAAAGAAAAAAATTAGTGAGAAAAGAAATATTTCTTATGAATTATTAAATGAAGATAAACTAAATGAGAAGTTTTCTGTATCTGACGTAACGTTGGATCAAACAGAAGTTGTTGTTAAAGGATCACAAGATGCATTAGACCAAATCGCTACAGTAAAAGCATTAATTGATTTAAGTGATTCTAAATACTCAGAGGCAATCACTTATGAGATTGATAATTTACCATTAGTAGCATATGATAACGATGGAAGAGTATTAGAAGATGTCGAAATTGTTCCTCAAACAGTAGGAGCTAGCATTTCATTTAGTACGTATAAAGCAACAGTTCCAATTGTAGTTACAACAACAGGAAATTTAGTCGCTGGCAAAGCCATTTCATCTATTACAATTAATGGACAAACAGAATATACAGTTGATATCTATGGAGAAAAAGAAGATATTGATAAAATAACAAGTGTACCTGTTACAGTAAATATTGATGGCCGAGGTTCAGGCGGTGCTTTAACTTACAATGCAAGTATTTCAAAACCAACTGGAGTTCGTTCTATAAGTGAAAGTGATGTTCAAATAGTTGTATCTTTCGGTGATGAAAAACAAAAAACAATTGATATAACCAATATTCGTGCAAGAAATTTATCAAGTGGTTTAACTGTAAATCGTACAAATAATGATCCGATTTCAGTTCAAGTTAAAGGTGTTCAATCAGTAATCGATTCGATAACTGCAGATAACATTTCCGCATATATTGATTTAACAAATTATACAGCAGGAACTTATGATGTCGATGTTCAAATAGAAAGTAATGATCCAAAAGTTAACTATGTCGTATCTAGCCAAGTTAATATAGTAATTACAGGAAGTTAAGAAAGCAAAAAAATTGCTTTCTTTTTTGAGCGCTGAATAACCAATATAAAATTAATTTTAAGTAAATATATAGCAATAAATACAAATAACAAGCGATTTAAAAAAGCAATGTTCGTTTTAGTTGACAAATTTCCATGTGAAAATGGTAGAGCGCAACCAAAAGAAACGGTATAATGGGTTTACAGAAAAGAGGTTTATATATGAATGTTGGAGAAAAAATTTTACAACTACGAAAAAAGATGGGCTTGAGTCAAGAAGAACTTGCTGAAAAGCTAAATGTCACAAGACAAACAATTAGTAAATGGGAAACTAATCAAAGTTCGCCCGATTTTGAAAAAATAGTTCCATTATGTGATTTATTTGAAATTACTACCGATGAACTATTACGTGGAAAAAGTGAAAATATTAAAAATTTAGATGATAGTAAAATAAGAAGAAAAACTGCATGCAAAGTTAGCATAAGTGTCTTTATTTATTTTCTAGCAATTATTTGGATTATTTCTATGTCAACAATGCCATGGATAAGTGAAGAAATAACAGTAAGTGTTTTCTTATTGTTGTGTGCGATTGCTACAGTAAATTTAATTTATCATTTCATGAGTTTACCAAAAGAAAAAGAAACAGAACAAAAAAAAGAAAAGAATAAATATGAATGGTTAGATGATTTAGTGACACTAATCTTTACAGCCATTTATCTATTAATAAGTTTTATTACTATGCATTGGGAAATTACCTGGATATTATGGATTGTCTATGCCATTGTTCTAGAAATTATCCATCTTGCTTTAAAATTAAAGGGTGATCAAAATGAAAAATAAAAAGATGATTTTAATTCTAATAATAATTCTATCAATATTAGCAATTGCTTTATTAGGGGGATTAATTCTTTATTTAAGCAATCCAAATATTGTTTTTTCTGTATTTCAACAAAGTGAAACTCTTGTAGAAAAGACATATTCACTTGAAGAAATAGAACATATAAAAGTAGATGCTTCTTCTCAAAAAATAAAAATTATCAAACAAGAAGCAGATAATATATCAATTAAAGTAACTGGCTATGGAAAAGAAGAGTATTCTATAGGACTTCAAGACAAAGAATTAGTAATAAAAAAAGAAAAAGGATTTCTATGCTTTGGCTTTTGCATGGGAAAAGAAGAAGTATTGATTTCTATACCAGAAGAAAGTTCCATTCAATTTACTTTACAAACAAGTAGTGGAGATATAGAAATAGAGGATTTTCCAAATAGTGTTATTACAACAGATACTTCTAGTGGTGATATAAACATAAAAGGTGCTCAAGCTATTTACGCAACCGCATCAAGTGGTGACATAGAGATTGGTACAGTATCTAAAGGAAACTTTAAAACAAGTTCAGGTGATATTGATATTCTTTCTTTTGATGTAACAGAAAATGGTAGCATTACAACATCAAGTGGTGATGTCTCTATAGAGAATATCAAAAATGCCTATATTGAAACTTCTACAAATAGCGGTGAGGTAAACATAACAAATTCTGATCGCTTTGCGCCTTACACAATAAATATAAAAACAAGCTCAGGTGATATATCATCAAACTAAAAGATAAGCAAAAAAAACAAACAAAATAGATTGTTTGCTTATTCAAATGGATGTGAATCAATATGATGAAATAAAATACCGATACTCACAAGACCACTAATTCCAACTAATGAATAAAGAATTCTAACCATAACAGATCCTTCTTCAAAAATGGCTGTTACTAAATTAAAATCAAAAAGTCCGATTAGTCCCCAGTTAACCGCTCCTATAATCGCGAATACTAGGCAAATCTTATAAATAATTTCCATATATTCCCGTCCTTTCAATACTATTATGGAAAAAATAAAAGATTTTATTCATAAAATGTTTTTTTTCAAAATATAGTTAAACTAGAAAAGGAATGTGGTGAATTTTGAAAAAGTTATTAGTGGCATTGCTTTCATTAACTCTACTAGTAAGTGGCTGTGGCAAGACCGGGACGGAAAATGTCGTAAAAGATTTTACCTCCAAAGTAAATGATAGCAAAAGTTATACCTTGAAAGGAAATATGGAAATTTATGCGGATGAAGAAACATTCACATACAGTTTAGAAATTAATTTCTTAAAAGATTACTTCTACAAAGTAAAAATGGTAAATCAAACCAACAATCATGAACAAATCATTTTAAGAAATACAGATGCAGTCTACGTAATTACTCCATCTCTAAACAAAAGTTTCAAATTCCAAAG
>CALVXT010000030.1 GCA_944371545.1 uncultured Bacilli bacterium
TTATGTTTGATAGGTTTAACCCAGTGAAATTTTTCGTATAATGATTCATAGAAAGAATAGCTTCTAACTTTAAGATCATTTTCTTTTACAACTTTAACCATATTGGGATTAAAGATAACATCTTCATGATAAATATCTTGAAATTGTGATATACTAATAACTGGATATTTATTCTTGAAGTTCTTAATAAATTCAATTTCTTTGCTGGAAGGTGAATTATTAGAAGGTTTACCAGTTAAACCATGAACTAAAATAGAATCAATATCCTTTTTATTTAGTTCTTTTGATAATCTGATTAAATGTCTTTTAGTAAATCCCGTAAGAGAAACAATTTGAGAATAAGAATAATCGTTTAAACCATTTAATTTATCTTGAACAAGTTTTAATGCATATTCTTTATTATGCATATAAAAATATCTCCTTTCCAAAGGGATATTATATATTAACGTCGGTGACATTTCTATTAATGATATGGTGACATTTTAAAAAAGGATTAACATTCTTCTTAAAATCCTTTACATTTTTTCATTTCCAATTTATAATAAAATCTATTGTGTAAGGAGTGGTAACATGGCAAAAACTTTACCGGTTATGCTATTAAAAAACTTAGTTTTATTGCCAAATCAAGAAGTGAAATTAGAGCTAAGTAACCCACTTTCTTTAAGTATTCTTGAACTTAGTGAGAAAAATTTTCAAAAACAATTTGTTTTAGTTTCTCCAAAGGATTTTTTAGAAGAAATTCCAGATGTTGAAGATTTGCCATCTACAGCAGTTATTGCTCAAATTTCTAAAAAAATTCTTTTGCCAAATAATCATGTTCGGGTAACTATTGTTGGCGGGAAAAGAGTGAAAATCAGTAAATATTTTAATCCGGAAAAAGAAAAAGAAATTTTACAATGTAGTTACTTTGTACCAGAAATTTTTGATTCACGTACACCTGAAGAAATTGCTTTAAAAAAGGAAGTTATTCGTTTAATCAAACGTTATGTTAAAACTTCTTTATCTGTAGATAATTCTATTTTAAGAGAAGTTACTGAAGAAAAAAGTCTAAGTGATTTAACAGATATGGGTGTTATATTCTTGCCAATGACTTTTGAAAAAAAGTTGTTTTATATGGAAGAAATTGATCCAATTAAAAGAGCTAATGCTTTTTTAGATGATTTGGTTATTGAGTTAAAAGTAGTGAAATTAGATCAAAAAATCAATCAAGCTTTACAACAAGAATTAGATAAAAGTCAAAAAGAATATGTTTTACGGGAAAAACTTCAGGAAATTCAAAAGGAATTAGGAGAAGATAATCGTAAAAATAAAGAAGCTGATGTTTATCGAGAAAAATTAGAGAATTTGGAAATTTCTCAAAGAACGAAGAAAAAGATTTTGTCAGAAATTCAAAAATATGAATTTACAAATGATATGAGTCCGGATTTAGCTTTTGTTCGTAATTATTTAGAAACATTCTTTTCTCTTCCTTGGAATGATGAGACAATTGAGGCATTGGATTTGAAGTATATTACCAATATTTTAAATAAGTCGCATTATGGTTTAAAAGAAGTGAAAGAAAGAGTTTTAGAGTATGCGGCAATGAAAAGTAGGAACCCGATGCTAACTAGTCCGATTATTTGTTTGGTTGGTCCTCCTGGAGTCGGAAAAAGTACGATTGCTTCTTCTATTGCTAAGGCACTGCACCGTCAGTTTTATAAAATTAGTGTAGGAGGTTTAAACGATTCTGCTGAGCTTGTTGGACATAGGAGAACTTATATTGGTTCTTCTCCTGGTAAAATCATTACGGCACTTCAAAAATGTGGAAGTAAAAATCCGGTTTTATTAATTGATGAAGTGGATAAAATGATTAAAGATTATCATGGAGATCCTGCAAGTGTTTTATTGGATGTCTTGGATCCTAATTTGAATCAATTTTTCACAGATTCTTACTTGGAAGAACCTTTTGATTTAAGTCATGTTTTATTTATTTTAACGGCAAATTATAAAGAAGATATTCCAATTGAACTTAAGGATCGCTTAGAGATGATTGAGCTTTCTAGTTATACGACTTTAGAAAAATTAAAATTAGCTAAAGAGTATTTATTACCAGCTATTTATTTAGAATATCATGTGACAAAAGAAGAAGTGACATTTACTGATGAAGCTTTGCAACAAATCATTTTAGATTATACAAATGAAGCGGGTGTCCGAGATTTACGAAGAAAATTAGAAACGATTTTGCGAAAAGTTATTATGGATAGTGTTAAGAAAAAGAAAAATTTGGAAATTGTTATTGACGCTAAAGATTTGAAAAAGTATTTAGATGAACAATTAACACTTAGTGATTTAAAACCAAAACTTTTTACGAAGGGATTAGTTAATGGTCTTGCTGTTACTGGTGTTGGTGGTGTCGTTATGCCAATTGAAACTACTTTATACGATGGTAAGGGCAATGTGATTGTTACTGGATTACTTGGAGATGTTATGAAAGAATCTTTAAGTGTTGTTATGAGTTTTTTAAAAACTAATGCTAAAAATTTCGAAATTAATGAAAATGTATTTCAAAAAAAGGATATTCATATTCATATGTTGGAAGGTGCAATTCCTAAGAATGGACCGAGTGCTGGTGTAGCTATTACAACGAGTTTAATCAGTCTTTATACGAATAAAAAAGTTCCTTTAGATATAGCTATGACTGGTGAAATGACTTTGCGTGGAGAAATTATGCCTGTAGGTGGAATTAAAGAAAAAGTTATTAGTGCATATAATCAAGGGATAAAAACTGTTTTTTTGCCAAAGTCTAATGAATTAGATGTGAAAAAAGTTCCTAAGGAAATTCGAGATAAGCTTTCTATTGTTTTTGTTAAAGAATATCAAGATATTTATGAAAAGATTTTTTTGAAATAATAAAGGGAATGTTTGCTTCAGACATTCTCTTTACTTTTGTTTTTTTATGTGATATTTTTATGGTAGAAAATGGTGGTAGGAGTGAGAGTAGTGAAAAAGTGGAAAGCTTGGCTTATTGGAATTACGGTTTTTCTTGTAATTGGGGGAATTTCGTTTGGAACATATTTGTTTATTCAGAAAAGTATGGCAGATTTAGATGCTAAGAAGAGTGATAATGAATCTCCAGTTTTAGAAGTAAAAGATGTAACCATAAATAAAGGGGAACTTTATAAGGTAGAAGATTTTGTAAACTCTTGTGAAGATAATCTTTCAGAAGAGTGTAGTATTGAATTTAAAGAAAAGAAAATGGCAGATTATCAAGAACCTGGAGAATATGAAATTGTTTTACGGGCTATAGATGATAAAGAAAATGAAACTTTGAAAACTGTAAAATTGACGATTAAAGGTGATGGGGAAATTATACCTGAAGAGGAGAAAACGGAAATCAAAGAAAGTTTACAAGAATCTATTGAAACAAATCCGAATATTGAAAATAAAACTGAAGAAATAAAAGAATTACCTCCATTAGAGGTAAAACCGCCAAAGATTCTTATGGAAGAAGGAACTGCTAAAGAGGAATTTATAGAGACAAGGGATGTTTATGGAACAACTTGTGAATATTTAGTTACCACATATTATACTACATATACAGATGGTACAAAAAGAGAAATGGGAACTACAGAATCCTTAATTGATTGTACTTATTCAACCTATAATGCTACATTGGAAGATTTGGCATATGAAGCAGGAACTCAGATGGTAACTTATGCTGATTATATAGCCGATGTAATTATTCTTTTAAATCAAAAAAGAGTAGAAAATGGATTAAAAGAGTTTGTTTTAGATGTAGAACTTTCTGTTGCGGCAGAACTTCGTTCTTTAGAAGTGGGATATTCAAATAACTTATCATATACAAGACCAAATACAACTCAAAACATTTTAGATGAATTAGCAATATCTTATCAGGATAGTGGTGAATATATTTTGAAAGATATTTCTGAGCCTACTATTGTAGCAAGTAGTGTATTACAAAATGAAAATATGAATAAATTGATATATGATGATTTTTATACTCGAATCGGCGTTGGTTTAGCTTTCGTTCATAATCATTATTATTGGACGATTTATGTAGTAGCATGAGGTTTTACTAATTTTTGAGTGAAAATTACCTATTATTAAAGTCGTCAATATTGTAAAAGATATTTTCTTAAAGAGTACAATCTTATAATTTAGAAATGAATTTAAAGAATTTGTAAGTAAATTTAAGTTAAAATAGCAATTAAATATTTGACAAATGGAAGTGAGTTTTTTATAATAAAAAAGTATTCAAAAACATTAAGACACGTTTACTATAATGCGTTTTTAAGAGAGTCTAGGGTTGGTGAAACTAGATAAATAAGTATAGTAAATATCACTTAAACTATTGTTTTTGCGGGTCCACTAACGATATCTAGTGAAATAAGTGAAATGTAAGGATGGTACCGTCTACCTAAATAGACTCCTTTGGTATCATTCTTTTTTTATTTTGAAAGGAATGAAAAAATGAAAGATTTTAAAGGTTTAGACAAACGTGCTTCTTATGAAGTTGAGCAAGATATTTTGAAAAACTGGGGTGGAGTACAAGGAATTTATGAGAAAACAGTTGAAGCTCATAAAAATGATCCAACTTTTGTTTTTTATGATGGTCCGGCTTTTGCCAATGGATTTCCAGGTCTTCATCATATGATTGCCAAAAATTTAAAAGATACGATTTGCAAATACCATGTTATGAATGGTCATAAAGTATTACGAAAAGTAGGATGGGATACTCATGGTTTACCTATTGAAAATCATGTTGAAAAGAAACTTGGCTTGAAGACAAAAAAGGATATTGAAGCTTTAGGAATTGAAAAGTTTAATCAAGCTTGTCGTGAGAGTGTAAGGGAAAATGAAGCGGCATTTACAGATTTAACAAATAAAATGGGACAATTTATTGATGTTGAGCACCCTTATTTGACTTATAAAAATGAGTATATTGAAACTGAGTGGTGGATTTTAAAACAATATTTCGAAAAAGGTTTATTTTATGAAGGAAACCGAGTAACACCATACTGTCATAGATGTGGAACTTCACTAGCTAGTCATGAAGTTGCTCAAGGATATGAAGATATGAGTACAGATACAGTCATTGTTCCAATGAAATGTAAAGATATGGATGCTTATTTTCTTGCTTGGACAACGACACCTTGGACGCTTCTTGCTAATGTGGCTTTATGCGTAAATCCTAATGAAGAGTATGTATTATGTGAATCAAAAGGTGAAAAATTTATTTTAGCTAAAGCTTTAGCTAACAACGTTTTAGGTGATGAATATACAGTTTTAGAAACCTATAAAGGTAAAGATTTAGAGCATAAAGAATATGAACAATTGATTCCTGAATTAAAAGTAGATGGTGGCTTCTTTGTTTGTTGTGATGAATATGTAACGGTTGAAAATGGTACAGGTATTGTTCATATGGCACCTGCTTTTGGAGAAGACGATGCTCGGGTTGGACAAAATTACAATCTTCCATATGTAAATCCTGTTGGAAAAGATGGATGTTATACAGAAGGACCTTGGAAAGGCATGCTTGTTTTTGATGCGGATCTTGAAGTTATAAAATATTTAAAAGAAAATGGCAAACTTTTCAAAAAGCAAAGAATTACGCATAGTTATCCACATTGTTGGAGATGCCATAGTCCACTTATTTATTATACTTTACCAAGCTATTATATTGCTGTTTCAAAATATAAGGATCAAATTGTTGAAGCTAATAGAGAAGTTAACTGGTATCCAGCTTATGTTGGCGAGAAACGTTTTGGTAATTGGCTTCTTAATTTAAAAGATTGGGCGGTGTCAAGAACTCGTTATTGGGGATGTCCTATTCCATATTATACATGTGAATGTGGACATACAGAAATGATTGGTTCCATCAAAGAATTAAAAGAAAAAGCTATAGAAAAAATTGATGATGAAACTTTAGATTTGCATCGTCCATATATTGATAATATTCATTTGAAATGTTCTAAGTGCGGAAAAGCTATGACAAGAATTCCTGATGTTCTTGACTGTTGGTTTGATTCTGGATCTATGCCATTTGCTCAATATCATTATCCATTTGAAAATCAAGAACTTTTTGAATCTCAATTTCCTGCAGATTTTATTTGTGAAGGAATTGATCAGACGAGAGGATGGTTCTACACTTTACTTGTTATTTCTACCTTTGTTAAAGGATGTGCACCTTATAAAAATGTTTTAGTAAACGATCTTTTATTAGATGCAGAAGGTAAGAAAATGAGTAAGAGTAGAGGAAACATTGTTGAACCGTTTACTACTATGAAAACTTATGGAGCCGATACAGTGCGTTTTTATCTTCCATATGTTTCTCCAGTTTGGACTCCATTAAAATTTAATGAAGAAGGTTTAAAGGAAGTTTATTCTAAATTTTTAAATCCTTTAAAAAACACGTACAGCTTCTTTCAAATGTATGCCAATGCTGATCATATTGATACAGATGATTGTAAAGTTTCTTATGAACAAAGAGAGGAGATTGATCGTTGGCTTCTTTCTAAATATAACGTCCTTGTTAAAAATGTCATTGAGGCTTTTGAAGAATATGATTTGAATAAAGTAACTCGATATATTGCTAATTTTGTTTCAGAAGATTTATCTAATTGGTATATCAGACGGAATCGTAAAAGATTTTGGGATAGTGAAATGACTCTTTCTAAAAAAAGTGTTTATATAACAACTTATGAAGTGTTGGTAGGTCTTTCAAAATTAATTGCTCCAATCACGCCATTTATTTCTGAAGAAATGTATCAAAACTTAACTGGAGAAGAAAGTGTTCATTTAGCAGAATATCCAGAAGTAGATGAAGCGCTTATTGATTTACCATTGGAAGAGAAAATGGATTTAGTAAGAGAGATTATTCGTTTAGGGAGAAATGGACGTGAAGAAGCTAAAATAAAGGTTCGTGAACCACTTCTTGAAGTGTATTTAGATGGAAAACTCAAAGAAAAAATAGAAGATTTAGTTCCTTTAATTTTAGAAGAGCTAAATGTTAAAGAAGTAAAATTTATCACAGACTTAACAGAATATATGAATTTTACTGTAAAACCTAATTTTAAAGAAGTTGGAAAAGTTTTTGGACCAAAGATTAAATTATTCCAAGAAATATTAGGAAATTTACCTGAATCTGATATTATAGCTTTAGAAAATGGAGAAGAAATCACCATTACTATGGATTCGGAAGCAATAAATGTTACAGCTAGTATGGTAGATATTCGAGTTGACGCTAAAGAAGGCTTTAATGTTTCTATGGAAGGAAATCTCTTCGTTATTTTAAATACCGAAAGAACAGAAGCACTTATTTTAGAAGGTATGGCTAGAGAATTTGTTAGTAAGGTACAAAATATGCGTAAAGCAAAAGATTTAGAAATTACTGATCGAATTGTTTTATATTATCATGGAACAGAAAATTTTGTAAAAGCATTAAAGATGTTTGAAGATTATATTAAAGAAGAAACTTTAGCTACAGAGATTTTAGAAAAAGAAAACTTAGCAGATACTTTTGATATTAATGGTGAAGAGGTTGCTATTGATTTAGAAAAAAAATAAAATATTTTGAAATACTTAATCTGTTTTTGAGATTAAGTATTTTTTAATATTTATGCCAAAAAAAGTTGGATTGAATTTCTTATGAAATCGTTATAAAATAAGAGTATAAGGTATGTGAAAATTATGAAAAAGATTTTCTTTTCTCTTTTTATTTTTTTTGTGCTTTTGTTTCCATTGTCGATTAAAGCTTTAGAAATATATTCAGAGAACGCGATTTTATACAATTTAAATGAAGACACTGTTCTTTTTTCTAAAGAACCTGATGAAAAGGTTCCTATTGCTAGTTTAGCAAAAATTATGACGGCGATTGTGGCGATTGAAAGCATTTCTAATTTGGATGAAGTAGTAAGTATTCCTTCTGTTGCTTTAGAAGGTTTAGCACAGAAAAATGCTATGGTGGTTGGTTTTAAAGCAAATGAAAGAGTTACTTAACGCGATTTATTATATGGAATTTTACTTCCTAGTGGGGCAGACGCGACAAATACGATTGCTTTTTATCTTGCTGGAAATGAAGAAAATTATGTAAACCTTATGAATAAAAAAGCTCTTGAATTAGGGTTAGTAAATACGCATTTTTCTGATACATCAGGATTAGATGATTACCATAATTATTCTACGGTGTCTGATGTTGCAAAACTATTAAAATATGCGATTCAAAATGAAACTTTTAAAAAAATTTTTATATACTACCAGTAATGGCTTGAAACTAGAAAGCACTCTTACTTATTATACTGAGAAATATCATTTACAAAATGAGTATATTTATGGAAGTAAAACAGGATTTACTACGATTGCGGGTTTTTGTCTAGCAAGTATTGCTCACTATGATGGCGTAGAATATTTATTGGTAACTATGGGCGCACCTACTACGAATCGTTATCCTTATCATTTTATAGATGTTTTTACTATTTATGGTTATTTTATAAAACATTATGGAAATATTAAGCTTTATGGGGAAGGGGAAGTTTTATATACCTTAAAAACTAAATATAGCAAAGAAGAAACTTATGAAATAAAAGCCCAAAATTCTTTTTCTATGTATTTGCCTAAAGATATGAATTTGAAGGATATCCATTTTGAATATTCAGGAATTGAGGAGATAACTCCTTTTACTCCAAAAGAAAAAATTGGTACTTTATCTGTCTATTTGAATGATGAATTTCTTAATTCTATGAATATTTTTTACCAAGGAGGCTTAACTTTTTCTATTTCTGAACTTTTAGAAGAGTATCATTTTCTTGTATTGGGATTTCTTTTTGCTTTTCTTGTTTTTTTTCTTCTTTTTATAAGAAATAAATTGAAACATAAAAAAAAGAAGGTATAATAGTAATTAAGAAATGGAGGAATATTTATGAGTTATTGGGTAATGTGGTTAGTAGTAGTTGTTTTACTTGCTATTATTGAAGCTTCAACGGTTAATTTAGTTTCAATTTGGTTTGTGATAAGTGGGTTAGTTGCCTTGATTGTATCTTTATTTACCGAAGCTTTTTATATTCAATTTGGGGTATTTGTTTTACTGGGAATCATTTTGTTAGTCATTACAAAACCTGCTATGAATAAAATGGTAAAAGAAAAGGAAACAAAACTAAACTTGGAGCGTATACTTGGAATGGAAGGAATTGTTACAGAAGAAATTGAAAAAAATAAGATTGGCGAGGTAAAAGTCGATGGTAAACTTTGGAGTGCTGTTTCTGATGTAAAAATTCCAGTTAATAGTGTTGTAAAAGCTATTTCTATGGAAGGGGTAAAGTTAGTGGTCGAAAAAGTTAAGACTGAAAAACCAAAGAAAAAAGCAAGTACAACTTCTAAGAAAAAGTCAGCTGGAAAGAAAACTGTTTCCAAAAAGTAGAAAAGAGAGTGAGTAGTTTATGGAAATATTTATTATTTTACTGGTTGTTGTTATTGTTATTATTTTACCAAGTATAAAGATAGTACCTCAATCAAAAGCTTATGTGATTGAAAGGTTAGGTTCATATTTAACAACGTGGCATAATGGCCTACATTTTAAAATTCCTTTTATTGACCGAGTTGCCAATATAGTTGTATTAAAAGAAATGGTTCGTGATTTTGCACCTCAACCTGTAATTACAAAAGATAATGTTACTATGCAAATTGATACTGTTGTTTATTTTCAAATTACTGATCCAAAACTTTATACCTACGGTGTAGAATATCCTATCAGTGCGATTGAATCGTTAACAGCGACTACACTCCGTAATATTATAGGTGAATTGGAACTTGATCAAACGTTAACATCTAGAGATATTATTAATACAAAAATGCGAGCCATTTTGGATGAAGCAACGGATGCTTGGGGCATTAAAGTAAACCGAGTAGAAGTAAAAAATATTTTACCGCCTAGAGATATTCAAGATGCAATGGAAAAACAAATGCGCGCTGAAAGAGAGAGAAGAGAAAAGATTTTACAAGCTGAAGGTGAGAAGAAATCTTCTGTATTAATTGCTGAAGGAGAAAAAGAAAGTGCTATTTTACGAGCTGAAGCTGAAAAAGAAGCAGAAATTAAACGTGCAGAAGGAGAAGCTGAAGCTTTGCTTAAAATTAAAACAGCAGAAGCGGAAGGAATTCGCTTACTAAGAGAAGCTGGGGCTGATGAAGCTGTTTTACAATTAAAGTCTTATGAAACGTTAAGCAAAATGGCAGATGGGATTGCC